>NZ_JAIJYL010000149.1:0-227 GCF_019753495.1 Klebsiella sp. TF21-TM
GGTGGGACCGTGGTCCCAGGCTGAAAACCTAAACGACGATACAGGTGGGACCGTGGTCCCAGGCTGAAACCTAAACGGCGATACAGGTGGGACCTTGGCCCCAGGCTGAAAACCTAAACGGCGATACAGGTGGGACCGTGGTCCCAGGCTGAAGCCTAAACGACGATGCAGGTGGGACCGTGGTCCCAGGCTGAAAACCTAAACGACGATGCAGGTGGGACCGTGGT
>NZ_JAIJYL010000150.1:0-218 GCF_019753495.1 Klebsiella sp. TF21-TM
CCTTGGTAGCCGGCATCGGCTGAGACAAATTGCTCCTCTCCATGAAGCAGATTACCCAGCTGATTGAGGTCATGCTCGTTGGCCGCGGTGGTGACTAGGCTGTGGGTCAGGCCACTCTTGGCATCGACACCAATGTGGGCCTTCATGCCAAAGTGCCACTGATTGCCTTTCTTGGTCTGATGCATCTCCGGATCGCGTTGCTGCTCTTTGTTCTTGGT
>NZ_JAIJYL010000151.1:0-212 GCF_019753495.1 Klebsiella sp. TF21-TM
TTGCCATCGGTTGTTGTGAGTTGTGTCTGGCATCGCTCGTGGCGGCTGATGGCTTTTGGCAACGGAACGGCGAGGCCTCGTGCAAGTAGCGCCGCAAGGTGCCGTGCGCATGGGGCTAAGCTAAGTACGTGCCGGTTGCCATCGGTTGTTGTGAGTTGTGTCTGGCATCGCTCGTGGCGGCTGATGGCTTTTGGCAACGGAACGGCGAGGCC
>NZ_JAIJYL010000152.1:0-203 GCF_019753495.1 Klebsiella sp. TF21-TM
TGGCGGAACGGACGGGACTCGAACCCGCGACCCCCTGCGTGACAGGCAGGTATTCTAACCGACTGAACTACCGCTCCACCGAATTTTTTCGCTTTATTACCACCGGTTGTCACCCCGGCTTACTGCAATTTGATGCCTGGCAGTTCCCTACTCTCACATGGGGAGACCCCACACTACCATCGGCGCTACGGCGTTTCACTTCT
>NZ_JAIJYL010000153.1:0-203 GCF_019753495.1 Klebsiella sp. TF21-TM
AGTTCATCGTGACAGAGCCGGGTGTCGTAAGCGCCATCGGCGGCGGCTGACCTGATTTTCCGGTGGGTTTGCCGGATAAGACCCGGGAAGGCTTCTGAGTCCGTCACATTGTTCAGCGACAGGTCTGCGCAGATGATTTCATGTGTTTTACTGTCAACGGCGAGATGCAGCTTACGCCAGATACGGCGGCGTTCCTGGCCATG
>NZ_JAIJYL010000154.1:0-202 GCF_019753495.1 Klebsiella sp. TF21-TM
GACCCTGCGCGCTGCGCAGGGTTTTATTGATTCCATTTTTACACTGATGAATGTTCCGTTGCGCTGCCCGGATTACAGCTGTGTCAGCAGGCGCGCAAAGTCGGTTAATGTCAGTTTCAAAACGTCCACCCGGGGTGAAATCGCGCATCTGGTGATTGATTCCACCGGGCTGAAGGTCTTTGGTGAAGGCGAATGGAAAGTC
>NZ_JAIJYL010000155.1:0-201 GCF_019753495.1 Klebsiella sp. TF21-TM
GTAACCGTAGGGGAACCTGCGGTTGGATCACCTCCTTACCTTAAAGAACCTGCCTTTGTAGTGCTCACACAGATTGTTTGATAAATAATAAATTTCAAAATGTACTGCGAAGTGCATTGTGAAATTTTGCTCTTTAAAAATCTGGATCAAGCTGAAAATTGAAACGACACACAGTTAATGTGTGTTCGAGTCTCTCAAATT
>NZ_JAIJYL010000156.1:0-200 GCF_019753495.1 Klebsiella sp. TF21-TM
TCCACCGGGCTGAAGGTCTTTGGTGAAGGCGAATGGAAAGTCAGAAAGCACGGCAAAGAGCGCCGTCGTATCTGGCGAAAGTTGCATCTTGCTGTTGACAGCAACACACATGAAGTTGTCTGTGCAGACCTGTCGCTGAATAACGTCACGGACTCAGAAGCCTTCCCGGGCCTTATCCGGCAGACTCACAGAAAAATCAG
>NZ_JAIJYL010000015.1:0-150345 GCF_019753495.1 Klebsiella sp. TF21-TM
GCGGCGATTTTGCTGGCCGGAGCCCGGGGGTACAGGGGGCGGCGGCGACTGGCCGCCCCCTGTGCGCTCCCTGCGCCGTAAGAGACATAACGCAGAAAATTAACCGGGAGCGCAATGTGCGCTGAAGCCACAGATAACATAAATGACCACACGGCGTTGCTTCCCCTCACCCTGGCCCTCTCCCCAAGGGAGACGGAACTGTCCGGCCATCGTTTCCGTGGCCAACATATTGCCGGGTGGCGGCTGCGCCTGACCCGGCCTACGGAGTCTGAAAACGTGGTAAACCGATAACAGTCTCCACCGCCGCCAGGCAATACATCAGGCTCCGTGCCCAATATGTTGCCGGGTGGCGCTTCGCTTACCCGGCCTACATAACCATTTAATTTCAGAAGGTTAACCATCACCGTAGGCCCGCGCAAGCGCAGCGCCGCCGGGCAAAAAAGCAGCCCCAGACGCAGACAGCAGACGAAAAAAAGCCGGAGGTTTCCCTCCGGCTTTTCTCATTCACATCACGCTACGCCTTACGCCACGTCTTCGTACTGCGGCACCGGGTTGCGGAAGCTTTTGGTCACGCAGGCCAGATAGACCAGACCGATACCGGCCCAGATCAGGCCCAGAATCATCGAGCTCTCTTCCAGGTTGACCCACAGCGCGCCGACGGTCAGGGCGCCGCACATCGGCAGGAACAGATACTGGAAGTGGTCTTTCAGCGTCTTGTTGCGTTTCTCACGGATCCAGAACTGCGAAATCACCGACAGGTTAACGAAGGTAAACGCCACCAGCGCACCAAAGTTAATCAGCGCCGTCGCCATCACCAGGTCGAAGTTAATCGCCAGCAGGGCGATAGCGCCGACCAGGATGATGTTCATCGCCGGGGTGCGCCAGGTCGGGTGCACATAGCCGAAGAAGCTTTTCGGGAACACGCCGTCACGGCCCATCACGTACATCAGACGCGCCACGCCAGCGTGCGCCGCCATACCGGACGCCAGTACGGTAATGGTGGAGAAGATCAGCGCGCCAACCTGGAAGGCTTTACCTGCCACGTAGAGCATAATTTCCGGCTGTGACGCATCCGGATCTTTAAAGCGCGAGATATCCGGGAAGTACAGCTGCAGGAAGTAGGTGGCAAAGATGAAGATCAGGCCGCCGATCAGCGCGGTCAGGAAGATCGCGCGCGGAATGACGCGCTCTGCATCTTTGGTCTCTTCAGACAGGTTGCTGATGCCGTCGAAGCCGGTAAACGAGAAGCACAGGATTGTCGCCCCGGTAATCATCGGGATCACGTGCGCGTCACCGGACCAGAACGGACGGCTGCTGGTCAGCGTACCGGCGCCTTCGCCGCCAAACACGCCATAAATCACCATGCCGAGGATAACGGCAATCAGCACCACCTGCAGCACCACGATCACGGTGTTGAAGTTGGCCACGGATTTAATGCTGCGCAGGTTAAAGGCGGTCATAAAGGCGACGAGCGCGATAACAAACACCCACGACGGAATCGAAGGCACCAGCGCTTCAAAATAGATTTTCGCCAGCAGAATGTTGATCATCGGCGCGAACAGGTAGTCGAGCAGCGAGGACCAACCCACCATAAAGCCAACGGTCGGGCTGATGGATTTCTGCGCATAGGTATACGCCGAGCCGGCGGACGGGTAACGACGTACCAGCTTGCCATAGCTCAGGGCAGTAAACAGGATAGCGATTAACGCAAAGGCGTAGGCCGTCGGCACGTGACCGTCGGTCATACCAGAGACGATACCAAACGTATCGAACAGCGTCATCGGCTGCATATAGGCCAGGCCCATCATTACAACCGGAACTAACGTAAGTGTTTTACGTAATTCCACGCGAGAGGTATTTGGAGTAGCGTTATGCGACATAGTTATCCCCTTTTACGGTGAACGCCAGCGCGTAAGCAAAAAATTGCCCCATTTCTTTCTATTCCTCAGCGACAACGACTGTCGGTTTTTAGTAAATATCTATCCGGTACGAAGCCCGGCCTCTTGGTATTGAATGATGTGTCTTTCGACCAAAAAAATAACCGACACTTTAAAAAAAGCGTCGGCTAGTCTCTGGTTTTCAGGCCGCATATTTTGCAACAATATCAACGGCGTTGACAAGATGTTATGAAGTTCATTGCGTGAGCATAATTTTTAAGATGCTAATATCTATACGATTTCCGTATGATAAATTGTAAAAATAGCACTATTTGCTAATAGCGCTTCGCGCCACCATTTCCCGGCCAAACCGCAGGCGGCGTCATTCCAGGCGATCCACGCGCGCTGACGAGGCGACAGCCCGCGCACGGCCAGGCTGACCAGCTCGCCGCTCTCCAGCAGCCCCTGCACCTGATAACGCGGCAGGCAACCCCACCCCAGCCCCATGCGCAGCAGCGCCAGCTGCCCCGCGGCGTCACACACCGTCAGGGTCTCCTGATCGGCGAACAGCGCCCCACCCTCGCCGGTGGCCACCGCGCGGTAACGCCGCAGGGTTCGCCAGCTCAACGGGGCGCGGCGCGCCGCCAGAGGATGCTGCGGGGAGACCACCAGCAGCAGCTCCAGCTCGCCAAGGGGAAGATAATCATAGCCGCTCAGCGGCGGCGGCTCGCCGAGCGCCCCCAGCAAGAGATCGGCCTGCCCTTCCGTCAAGGGCCGCCAGTCCAGCAGCGAGGGGGTCAGCGTGAAGCGCAGCCGGGTGAGCGGCTGCTGTTGATAAAAGGCGGCGATCAGCGGCGAGAGTTGCGCCACGGGAAAGGTGCTGTCCACCGCCAGGCGGAGGGTATGTTCCCACCCCTGCTGCAGCTTAACCGCCCGGATCTCCAGTTCGCGGGCGATGTGCAACACTTCCCGCCCTTTCTCCAGCAGCATCTGTCCGGTGGGGGTAAAGCGCGCACGGTGGCCGCTGCGGTCGAGCAGCTGAATATTGAGATCGCTTTCCAGCCGGTGAATGGTGTAGCTCAGCGCCGAGGGCGTTTTAAAGAGCTTTGCCGACGCCGCGGCAAAGCTCCCCTCTTTTTCCAGCGCGTCGAGGATCACGAGGACATCCAGCAGTGGTTTCATCGCTACCCCCTTACGGTATGCGAATCACCGCTGGCGGATCACTCCATCGGCATCACCAGCGGATCGGGGTACTGGTACTCAAACCCCAGCTCATTGCAGATACGATTGCCATCCACAATCTTGCCCTGGCCGCCGTCCGGGCTGTCGCTGAAGACCGGCGGCGGCAGCCCCAGCTCGCGGGCCATCTGCGGATAAAAGAGGCCGCGCGCCGGATGGCGGGGCGCACATAGATTATAGATGTGCCCGCCCTTCGGAGCCTGCAGCAGCAGTTCGATGGCGGCCACCACATCCTGCAAATGCACCAGGTTGACCACGTGCTGGCCATCCGGCGCCGACTTGCCGGCGAAAAAACGCCCCGGATGGCGGGACGGCCCCACCAGCCCGGCCAGGCGCAGAATATCCACCGAGGTCCCCGGCAGATTGTGCAGCCAGTCCTCCAGCTCCTTGAGCACCTGCCCGCTGGCGGTTTGCGGCAGGCGCGGGGAGTTCTCTTTCACCGTACCGTTGGCGTTGCCATACACCGAGGTGGAGCTGGTGAAGACGATCCGCGGAATATGGTACGCCAGCGCGGTATCGACGATCTCCTGCACCGCCTGCAGATAAAACCCTTCCCCCGCCCCGGTCCGCCGGGCCGGCAGCGTGATCACCAGCGCATCGACGTTCATCAGCGCGTCGAGGTCCTCGGTATCACAGACCAGCTGCGGCTCCAGGCGCAGCGGATAGCTGTCGATCCCGCACATCCGCGCCGCCTCCACGCCATCCTGCGTGGTTTTACTGCCGGTGACCTGCCAGCCTCGCGCCGTCAACGACAGCGCCAGCGGCATCCCCAGCCATCCCAAACCGACTATCGCGACCTTTTTCATCCCAGGCTCCTGACTCTTTCGCTGTGCTGATTACAGGCTACGCCAGCCAGCGGCAACTGACAATTTCTTCGCTCAATGTGAAATGAATTAATGATAGAAAAAAGCCCTTGCTTTCTGCGGCGAAAGTGGTTTAGGTTAAAGGACATCAAATGCATAGTCATTCACAGAGAATTTTTATGAACCGCGTTCAATTTAAACACCACCATCATCACCATCATCCTGACTAGTCTTTCAGGCGATGTGTGCTGGAAGACATTTGGATCTTCCAGTGGTGCATGAACGCGCAGAGAGCCCTCGGAAGATTCACTTCCGGGGGCTTTTTTTTGGACCAAATTCGGACAGATTCAGACAGGTATTCAGAGGAAAAGAACAATGTTAGACAACACCCGTTTACGCATAGCTATTCAGAAATCAGGCCGTTTAAGCGAAGATTCACGCGAATTACTCAGCCGCTGCGGCATTAAAGTCAATTTGCACACCCAGCGTCTGATTGCGCTGGCGGAAAATATGCCAATCGACATTCTGCGCGTGCGTGATGACGATATCCCGGGCCTGGTGATGGACGGTGTTGTCGACCTCGGCATTATCGGCGAAAACGTGCTGGAAGAAGAGCTGCTCAGCCGCCGCGCCCAGGGCGAAGACCCGCGCTATTTCACCCTGCGTCGCCTGGACTTCGGCGGGTGCCGCCTGTCGCTGGCGACCCCGGTGGATGAAGCCTGGAACGGCCCGGCGGCGCTGGACGGCAAACGTATCGCCACCTCTTACCCGCACCTGCTGAAGCGTTACCTCGATCAAAAAGGTATCTCCTTTAAATCCTGTCTGCTGAACGGCTCCGTGGAAGTGGCGCCGCGCGCCGGCCTCGCCGACGCCATCTGCGACCTCGTCTCCACCGGCGCCACCCTGGAAGCCAACGGCCTGCGCGAAGTGGAAGTGATCTACCGCTCCAAAGCCTGCCTGATCCAGCGCGACGGCGAAATGGACGACGCCAAACAGCAGCTGATTGACCGCCTGCTGACCCGTATTCAGGGCGTGATCCAGGCCCGCGAGTCGAAATACATCATGATGCACGCCCCGACCGAACGTCTGGAAGAAGTGGTTGCCCTGCTGCCGGGCGCCGAACGGCCAACCATTCTGCCGCTGGCGGGCGACAAGCAGCGCGTGGCGATGCACATGGTCAGCAGCGAAACCCTGTTCTGGGAGACCATGGAAAAACTGAAGGCGCTGGGCGCCAGCTCCATTCTGGTGCTGCCGATTGAGAAGATGATGGAGTAATCGGCCAGCCGGTCACGGGACACACAGGGGAAAACAATCATGAGCTTCAACACAATCATCGACTGGAACGGCTGTAGCGCAGACCAACAGCAACAACTCTTAACGCGCCCGGCGATTTCCGCCTCCGACAGCATCAGTAAAACGGTGGCGGCGATCCTCGATAACGTCAAAGCCAACGGCGACGCGGCGCTGCGCGAATACAGCGCGAAGTTTGATAAAACCACCGTCGCCGCGCTGCAGGTGAGCGAGGCGGAGATCGCCGCCGCCGGCGAGCGCCTCAGCGACGAGCTGAAGCAGGCGATGGCGGTGGCGGTGCAAAACATCGAGACCTTCCACAACGCGCAACAGCTGCAGGCGGTGGATGTCGAAACGCTGCCGGGGGTGCGCTGCCAGCAGGTGACCCGCCCTATCGCCTCCGTCGGGCTGTATATTCCGGGCGGCTCGGCGCCGCTGTTCTCCACGGTGCTGATGCTGGCGACGCCGGCGCGCATCGCCGGCTGTCAGCAGGTGGTGCTCTGCTCGCCGCCGCCGATCGCCGATGAGATCCTCTACGCCGCGCAGCTGTGCGGCGTGAAAACCATCTTTAACGTCGGCGGCGCGCAGGCCATCGCCGCCCTCGCCCTCGGTACCGAGTCGGTGCCGAAGGTGGATAAAATCTTTGGCCCGGGTAACGCTTACGTCACGGAAGCCAAACGCCAGGTCAGCCAGCGTCTGGACGGCGCGGCCATCGACATGCCGGCCGGCCCGTCGGAAGTGCTGGTGATCGCCGACAGCGGCGCCAACCCGGACTTTGTCGCCTCTGACCTGCTGTCCCAAGCGGAACACGGCCCGGACTCGCAGGTGATCCTCCTGACCCCGGACGCCGGGATGGGCAGCCGCGTCGCCGAGGCCGTGGAGCGCCAGCTGGCCGCCCTGCCTCGCGCCGAAACCGCCCGCGTGGCGCTCTCCGCCAGCCGGATCATCGTGGCCCGCGACCTGGCGCAGTGCGTGGCTATCTCCAACCAGTACGGCCCGGAGCACCTGATCATTCAGACCCGCCAGGCCCGTGAGCTGGTGGACAGCATCACCAGCGCCGGTTCGGTTTTCCTTGGCGACTGGTCGCCAGAATCCGCGGGCGACTACGCCTCGGGCACCAACCACGTTCTGCCGACCTATGGCTATACCGCCACCTGCTCAAGCCTCGGCCTGGCCGACTTCCAGAAGCGGATGACCGTGCAGGAGCTGTCGCGCGACGGCTTTGCCGCCCTCGCCTCAACGATTGAGATCCTGGCCGCCGCCGAGCGCCTTGACGCCCACAAAAACGCCGTAACGCTGCGCGTTGCCGCCCTGAAGGAGCAAGCATGAGCATTGAAGATTTAGCCCGCGCCAACGTCCGTGCGCTGACCCCGTATCAATCCGCTCGCCGTCTGGGCGGCAAAGGCGACGTCTGGCTGAACGCCAACGAATTCCCGACCGCCGTGGCTTTCCAGCTGACCGAGCAAACGATGAACCGCTATCCGGAGCCGCAGCCGAAGGCGGTGATTGAGAACTACGCCCGCTACGCCGGGGTTAAACCGGAGCAGGTGCTGGTCAGCCGCGGCGCCGACGAAGGCATTGAGCTGCTGATCCGCGCCTTCTGCGAGCCAGGCGAAGACGCGGTGCTCTACTGCCCGCCCACCTACGGCATGTACAGCGTCAGCGCCGAGACCATCGGCGTCGAATGCCGCACCGTGCCGACGCTGGCCGACTGGCAGCTCGACCTGCCGGGCATTGAGGCAAAGCTGGACGGGGTGAAAGTGGTCTTCGTCTGCAGCCCGAACAACCCGACCGGGCAGATTATCGACCCGCAGTCGATGCGCGACCTGCTGGAGATGACCCGCGGCAAAGCCATCGTGGTGGCCGACGAAGCCTATATTGAATTCTGCCCGCAGGCGACGCTCGCCGGCTGGCTCAGCGACTACCCGCACCTGGTGGTGCTGCGCACGCTGTCCAAAGCCTTTGCCCTCGCCGGCCTGCGCTGCGGCTTCACCCTCGCCAACGCCGAGGTGATTAACGTGCTGCTGAAAGTGATCGCGCCGTACCCGCTCTCCACGCCGGTGGCCGATATCGCCGCCCAGGCGCTGAGCGCGGAAGGGATCGCCGCGATGCGTCAGCGCGTGGCGCAGATCCTCGACGAGCGCCGCTACCTGGTGGAACAGCTGCGCGGCATCGCCTGCGTGGAGCAGGTCTTCGATTCCGAGACCAACTACGTCCTGGCGCGGATAACCGCCTCCAGCGCAGTGTTTAAATCTTTGTGGGATCAGGGCATTATCTTACGTGACCAGAATAAACAACCTTCATTGAGCGGCTGTTTGCGTATCACTATCGGTACCCGTGCCGAGAGCCAGCGCGTGATTGACGCCTTGACTGCGGAGAATGTATGACCCAGAAGTATCTCTTTATTGACCGTGACGGCACCCTGATTTCCGAACCGCCGGTAGATTTCCAGGTGGACCGTTTCGACAAGCTGGCGTTCGAGCCGCAGGTGATCCCGGCGCTGCTGAAGCTGCAGCAGGAAGGCTATAAGCTGGTGATGATCACCAACCAGGACGGTCTGGGTACCGACAGCCTGCCGCAGGAGGCGTTTGATGGCCCACACAACCTGATGATGCAGATCTTCGCCTCGCAGGGCGTTAACTTTGAGGAAGTGCTGATTTGTCCGCACTTCCCGGGCGACAACTGCGCCTGCCGCAAGCCGAAAACCCAGCTGGTACTGCCGTGGCTGGAAGAAGGCGTGCTGGATAAAGCCCACAGCTACGTGATTGGCGACCGGGCCACCGACCTTGAGCTGGCGGATAACATGGGGATTATCGGTCTGCGCTATGACCGCGAGACCCTGAACTGGCCGACCATCTGCGAGCAGCTGACCCGCCGCGACCGCTATGCCCACGTCGAGCGCATCACCAAAGAGACCCAGGTGGATGTGAAAGTGTGGCTGGACCGCGAAGGCGGCAGCAAGATCCACACCGGCGTCGGCTTTTTTGACCATATGCTCGACCAAATCGCCACCCATGGCGGCTTCCGCATGGAGGTCAACGTCGGCGGCGATCTGTACATCGACGATCACCACACGGTGGAAGATACCGGCCTGGCCCTCGGCGAAGCCCTGAAGCTGGCGCTCGGCGACAAGCGCGGCATCAACCGCTTCGGCTTCGTGCTGCCGATGGACGAGTGTCTCGCCCGCTGCGCGCTGGATATCTCCGGCCGTCCGCACCTGGAGTATAAGGCGGACTTCACCTACCAGCGCGTCGGCGATCTGAGCACCGAGATGGTGGAACACTTCTTCCGCTCGCTCTCTTACACCATGGCGGTGACGCTGCACCTGAAAACCAAGGGCAAGAACGATCACCACCGCGTGGAGAGCCTGTTCAAAGCCTTTGGCCGTACGCTGCGCCAGGCGATCCGCGTCCAGGGCGATGCCCTGCCGTCTTCCAAAGGGGTGCTGTAATGAATGTGGTGATCCTTGATACCGGGTGCGCCAACCTCAATTCGGTGAAATCGGCGATTGGCCGCCACGGCTATGAGCCGGTGGTCAGCCGCGATCCGGAGGTGGTATTGCGTGCCGATAAACTGTTTCTTCCCGGCGTCGGCACCGCCCAGGCGGCGATGGATCAGCTGCGCGACCGCGAGCTGATCGACCTGATCAAAGCCTGTACCCAGCCGGTGCTGGGTATCTGCCTGGGCATGCAGCTGCTCGGCAAGCGCAGCGAAGAGAACAACGGCGTCGATCTGCTGGGCATTATCGAGGAAGAGGTGCCGAAGATGACCGACCACGGCCTGCCGCTGCCGCACATGGGCTGGAACCGGGTGTATGCCAAAGCGGGCGATCGTCTGTTCCGCGGCATTGAAGAAGGCGCGTATTTCTACTTCGTCCACAGCTACGCCATGCCGGTCAACCCGTACACCATCGCCCAGTGCAATTACGGCGAGGCGTTTACCGCCGCGGTGCAGAAAGATAACTTCTTTGGCGTGCAGTTCCACCCGGAGCGCTCCGGGAGCGCCGGGGCGCAGCTGCTGAAAAACTTCCTGGAGATGTGATGATTATTCCTGCGTTAGATTTAATCGACGGCACCGTCGTTCGTCTCCACCAGGGCGATTACGGCCAGCAGCGCGACTACGGCAGCGATCCGCTGCCGCGCCTGCAGTCCTATGCCGCTCAGGGGGCGGAAGTCCTGCACCTGGTCGACCTGACCGGGGCGAAGGATCCGGCGAAGCGCCAGATCCCACTGCTGAAATCGCTGGTCGCCGGCGTTGACGTCCCGGTGCAGGTCGGCGGCGGCGTGCGGACCGAGGCGGATGTCGCGGCCCTGCTTGAAGCCGGCGTCGCCCGCGTGGTGGTCGGCTCCACCGCGGTGAAATCCCCGGAGGAAGTGAAAGGCTGGTTTAAACGCTTTGGCCCTGAACGGCTGGTGCTGGCGCTCGACGTGCGTATCGACGCCGACGGCAATAAGCAGGTGGCGGTCAGCGGCTGGCAGGAGAACTCCGGCGTGACCCTGGAGGAGCTGGTGGAGAGCTATCTGCCGGTCGGCCTGCAGCATGTGCTGTGCACCGATATCTCCCGTGACGGCACGCTGGCGGGCTCCAACGTCTCGCTGTATGAGGAAGTCTGCGCCCGCTACCCGCAGGTGGCGTTTCAGTCATCCGGCGGCATCGGCGATCTCAATGATATTGCCGCCCTGCGCGGCACCGGGGTGCGCGGCGTGATTGTCGGTCGCGCGCTGCTGGAAGGTAAATTCAACGTAACGGAGGCCATTCAATGCTGGCAAAACGGATAATCCCCTGCCTCGACGTCCGCGACGGCCAGGTAGTGAAAGGCGTGCAGTTCCGTAATCACGAGATCATCGGCGATATCGTCCCGCTGGCCAAGCGCTATGCCGACGAAGGCGCCGACGAGCTGGTGTTCTATGATATCACCGCCTCCAGCGACGGCCGGGTGGTCGACAAGAGCTGGGTGTCGCGGGTGGCGGAAGTGATTGATATTCCTTTCTGCGTGGCGGGCGGGATCAAGTCGCTGGAAGACGCGGCGCAGATCCTCTCCTTCGGCGCCGATAAGATCTCGATTAACTCCCCTGCCCTCGCCGACCCGACGCTGATCACCCGCCTTGCCGACCGCTTTGGCGTGCAGTGCATTGTGGTGGGGATTGATACCTGGTTTGATGCAGAGACCGGCAAGTATCACGTCAATCAGTACACCGGCGACGAGAGCCGCACCCGGGTGACGCAGTGGGAAACCCTCGACTGGGTGGAGGAAGTGCAGAAGCGCGGCGCGGGCGAGATCGTCCTCAATATGATGAACCAGGACGGGGTGCGCAACGGCTACGATCTGCAGCAGCTGGCGAAGGTTCGCGCGGTGTGCCATGTGCCGCTGATCGCCTCCGGCGGCGCGGGCACCATGGAACACTTCCTCGAAGCCTTCCGCGACGCCAACGTTGACGGCGCGCTGGCGGCCTCGGTATTCCACAAACAGATTATTAATATTGGCGAACTGAAAGCGTACCTGGCGGCACAGGGCGTGGAGATAAGGGTATGTTGACTGAACAGCTGGACTGGGAAAAAACGGACGGCATGATGCCGGCCATCGTGCAGCACGCCGTATCCGGCGAAGTGCTGATGCTGGGCTACATGAACAAGGAGGCGCTGGAGAAAACCGAAGCCACCGGCAAGGTCACCTTTTACTCACGCACCAAACAGCGGCTGTGGACCAAGGGTGAAACCTCGGGCCATGTCCTCAACGTAGTGAGCATCACGCCGGACTGCGACAACGATACGCTGCTGGTGCTGGTGAATCCGATCGGGCCGACCTGCCACAAAGGCACCACCAGCTGCTTCGGCGACGCCGGCCACCAGTGGCTGTTCCTCTATCAGCTGGAGCAGCTGCTGGCCGAGCGTAAGCACGCCGACCCGGAGAGCTCCTACACGGCGAAGCTGTATGCCAGCGGTACCAAGCGTATTGCGCAGAAAGTGGGGGAAGAAGGCGTGGAGACCGCGCTGGCCGCCACGGTGAACGACCGCTTCGAGCTGAAGAATGAGGCGTCGGACCTGATGTATCACCTGCTGGTGCTGCTGCAGGACCAGGGGCTTTCATTACAAGATATTATTGCCAACCTTAAGAGTCGGCATAAATAATCTGCAGGATGAAAGAAAAAAGGCCGGAAGCTGAAAAGTTCAGCAACCGGCCTTTATATTTTCAGGTCGAATTTTTTAGCGATTCTTTTTAAATTCTGCAACCTTTTCAGCTAACAGTTTTTCACTGGCTTTTATTAACGATGTATATTGAGAGTTCTCAAAGCCCCATAATGTTGACTGTTGCTCTTCTGCGTATCCTACAAGGAAAGGTAATGTAGTCACGACGACCAGATCTTGAGCTGATTCAACATAGCGGTCAATAGTATTGGTTTCGGCATCAATATTTTTCTCATCCCACTGGCTAATAAGATCCATACCACGGCGAGAATAAATATTCATAACCATACTAGTCATTTTGTCAATGTAGATATACTCAATACCATCAATGACCTTAACATCCAGTACCTTCGTGTCCTCATGCAGATGTGCAATTATGCCAGCAAAAATATGCCATTTAGCCTCAGTACTCTGTAGATGGTTAATAATTTTATTTAATTTATTATCATAATCAACCGGGAAAATAACATCATCTTCACAGATAATCCCCATTTCCGCCTTACTGGCCAGCATGCCTGAAAGCATATATTTATAGCTCATGCCACAACCAATCCAACCAATGCGATAACGGATCCCCTCGAAAAATTGGAATCCATGGGATGGACTAGCGAAAAAAGCTTTCCGGCGGACGGGTGTTTCAGACAATGATAAACAAAGGCGTGGGACATCTCCAGTTTGAAATTGCTCAAATGAGAAAATACTTTTGTATTGTGAAAAATTGAGTTTATCAATCGACAGCAGATAACGTCGCAGATAATAATTATTTTTATTATCTACATTAGTAAAGTGCTTAATTTTTTCTTTTCTTTCGTTGTAATATTCTTTATCAGATAACAAATTCTGAATTTTCTCGACCATTGCCGGAATATCACCGATGGGGCAAAAATCGATCACATCCTGTAGGTATTCATGCTCTACAATATCTGAACTGCTTTCACTCACTACAGGCGTCCCAAGCGAAATCGTTTCATATAGACGTGTGGTTTCAAGCAACGCATTTTCATAGTAATGAATGTTGACGACGACTTTCGCATTCTTAACCATTCTGGTGAGTTTATCACCGAAAACTTCCGAAGCGACAGTGACATTAAAATGCTTCTTCAATTCCTGAAGATAGGCCTTGCGGCGCTCACAGTTTGGATCGCCATAGAATAGAACATCTGCGTGTATATCACCTTTCTGATCATCCAGTACATAACCGTTATCTGCTAAATGGGCTGGGTAATCTGGAAAGCTGGAAATCGGCATATAAAACAATTTCTGATACGGAATGCCTTTATCCAGTAAATATTCAATATTTTTCAAAGAATAATCAAAAATAGCAACTGCATTATTAAGACGAGAAAAATACTCATCGGTAAACCATCTTGAGTTGACCGACTGCTCCATCTGGAAAGCAATGTAGTTACGGGGCAGTTGTTTGAACATTTGCGGACAAACTACAATGTGCATCTGCCCCATATCCTGCTCAATGGAATAAGCAGTACTGACATGGCCCTTAATTCCGCAATCAAGCAGATTCTTTTCAATCAAATGTGCAACGAATAGGGTATGCTGAGTAGCAAGAATTCTTACCGTTCCAGTATCGACAAATGGCGTAGCTGGTGAAGAGTCGATAGCAGCTCGGCTTAAAACACGTTTAAAACCATCAACCATCCCTGACCAGTTTCCTGACAATAGAAGACGAATAGCCGTTTTATATTTCGATTTTGAAAGAAGTCCACCCGATAAAATATAGCGAGAAAAAACATTATTACCGGAATTCGTGTATTCCCTCATCATTGCTTTTATAGTGCTAAATTCACCTCGGGAAATCCTACCAGACATACGAACTGGCATGGTTAACTTCCACGACAGACTTCTGCGCATACGATCTACTTCATCTTGTTTGACTGCCAGGGCGGAAACTAATATATCCCTGTCTTTTGCTGCCAAGTCTGCCGTTTGCTGGAGTTTGGTAATCGCTGCAGCTAATTTTTCTCGCTCAGTAACCTCGGCAGCAAGCTGCGTTTTCAAATCTTCAAGTTGTTTGTTATTCTGGGCTAATGAGTTTTCTAAAATGGTTCTCATGGTGATATCTTTGGAAATCGCTTCGTTTATTAATGTTGACAGCGTATGGCTGTTTTCTTCACGCTCATCCGGCATTTTAGAATAAAATTGCAGGTGTTTACGTACGATATCCAGTTCTGCTGGATGGTCCAACCTGAATCGCAAATATTCCAGATTAAATATAAGTTCAAAGGGCACCAGATAAGCAAACAGATAAAATGCCATGGCATTTACTCTGGTGGGACCTGAGGCCTCCTCAGCGACAAAAGCATAGGAACAATCACCGAGAATATTAGTCTTTTTCTCGCATAAAAGCGCCTCTAAGCCAACGCTTGAGTTAATAGTATAAATAGAATGACATTTTTGAATAAATTCGAGGCTGTTTGCCGATGCATCAATGCTAAATATGTCATCTCGTAAACGAAACAAACTCCCGGGATGCGCCCGAACTAATATATTCTCGAGAGAATGCTGTTGACGAACATAAGAAATTAGAGATATATTCGTAAAATCATGGCTGTAAGCAATGATATTGGAATCGTCTTCTACCTGTAACACAATCCCAGCAACTTGGTTTTCACTTGACGAAGGTAATGAGATTGCTTCAAGAAAATAACGATGCAAATCATTCATTGAGCACGTAATATCAATTTCCGTCTGGCAAGATTCATAGCGTGCCCGAGCCTCGGTATTACCATTAACGCCGGTGAAATCCAGATATGCTGTATTGCGATACATCGGTGCTCGCAATGGCCCGATCTCAAGGTGTATAACCTCTTTATTTAAAGCTCTTGCGACTTTTTCAAGCGATGGACAGTTGCAGATAGAGACAAAAGCATCAACACGTTGAATTATTTCCTTTGTAAGTAAAGAAAATAACTCATTTTCAAGCTCGGAAATAGATTCGGTTAAAAATGTGGTAAATGATTTTATGGGGTCATGATGATGTTGAGCCAACATGGTTTCATACAAAGCATGATCAAGATACAGATATTCATGTCTGGCAAGGCTTTGTTCATCAGGAATAGAATATCCTAAAGATGCCATCGAGGCAGCATCAAACTCCCAACGGGAATGTTGTGTTTCATCGTTTATTACTTCAACATAATCAGGACTTGTGATAAAAAGTATCTTTTCGTTAGAACAATGCAAATACTTTAAAAAAAGCCATAAATAAGGGGCCTTCACCCCTCTGAACGGATAAGGAGGAAGAAAAACAGCAAACATGTTTTACTCTCCATTTGTAATGATTTTTAACGGAGCATGAATGACCCCGCCTAGCTCTCTGGCCGACCAAAACTTTATTTTCATCATCGGGCGACGTTGATCAAGTTCCTCTCGAGCACCGTTGCCAACCATAGCGAGGCCGCAGTGTATTAGGTAATCGCCCGAATTTATAGGCAGCGTTGCTTTATAAACGATACGCTGACTACCTGGACGAAGTGTAATTGGCGAACCTGCGCCAATATTACTATCTCCCCAAATATCCCCTCCCTGAGCTTTGGATATGGAAAGGCCAAGAGCAACATCCTTAATCTCTTCGGTAGCTAATATGGTGAAATCAAATGTAACTTCTTCACCTGATTTGATGAGTGGTTTCTCTGTCAAAGTCGTACCATCTGATTTGTAGATGGTAAGATTTTTAATAATAGCACGCGCAGTACCAAAACGTTTTTCCCCAATTTCTTCATTAGCAGTATGTAACTGAATGCTTTTGAGGTCTTCCAAACTGCAAGTTTCAGAAGAGCGGTTCTCTGCAAGTTTTGTAGGCTCTGGTTTATCGTTGGCCAGGATCATCCCTTTCTCATAGGCCAGAACTGCAGCGAGAACATCATTGGTATCACCGATTAGTTTTCCGTGTTCCATCACCAGGCAGCGATCAGCATACTCAAGGATGCTGCCTGTTGAATGAGTTACCATAATGATGGTTACACCTTTCGCACGTAATGCTTCCATCCGTTTATAGCATTTATACTGGAAGCCAATATCGCCAACAGCTAACGCCTCATCAACAATCAAAATTTCCGGTTCAACACATGCTTGAACGGCAAAGGCTAAACGGACATACATACCGCTAGAGTATGTTTTTACGGGTTGATCAATGAACTGGCCGATATCTGCAAATTCTTCAATTTCAGCAAACTTAGCCGCAATCTGCTCTTTGGTTAAACCTAATACCGAACCATTTAAATAAACGTTCTCACGACCGGTAAACTCCGGGTTGAACCCAGCACCTAATTCAAGTAATGCAGCAATACGCCCATTAACACGTACATCTCCAGCGGAGGGGGTTAGTGTGCCGCAGATAATCTGCAGCAAAGTCGACTTCCCGGCACCATTTCGTCCAATAATACCTACCGTTTCCCCTTTTTTGATACTGAAGGAAACGTCATCGAGGGCCCAAAACTCACGAAAATAGCAGTTTCGTTCTCTGCGGACCACCTGTTGAAGTTTCGGCACAAAAAACTGTTTTAGACGATCAGTTGGACGCGCATATATCTGATAACATTTACTCAGGTTTGTAACCTGAATGGCAATTTCATTAGAGGACATCAGCAAATCCCTTCCTGGTTTTCTGGAAGAAGGCAAAACCCATCCAGGCTATGACTAAGGCACCCAAAGAATATAAAAACAGACCGATAAAATTAGGCATACCACCCCAAATAAGGACCGTTCGGGCTTGTTCAATAATAAAGGTTAATGGATTGAGCATGATCCAGATATGATACTTTTCAGGCAAGGCGCTTATTGGGAAGAATACCGGTGATAAAAACATTAATACTGTAGTAATGATTACCGTAGTTTGACTTACATCTCTTAGGAATACGCCAAGTGATGCTAAGATCCACGAAATGCCAAGGCAAAAAATAATTAAAGGGAAAAAGACCAAAGGTAAAAACACTATGGTCCAATGTAAATATCCATTAAAAATGAAAAACGCCATCAGTAACACACAAAGGCTGATACAAGTATGAAATAATGCCGCAAATAAAGAGATAACAGGCAGCGTTTCCAATGGAAATATAACTTTCTTCACATAGTTTGTATTTCCCAAAATAATCAACGGTGCTTTATTTACCACTTCACTTAAAAAACCATGAACTATCATTCCGACAAATAAAATTATAGCAAACTGTGTCCTACTTTCGTCCCCACCAGTTGACCATCTGGCTTTGAATACCACGGAGAAGACAAAAGTATATACTGTTAACATAAATAAAGGGTTCAAAAAAGACCAAAGCAGGCCCATCACAGAACCTTTATATCTTCCAACAACATCACGTTTAGCCATCTGCAGAATAATACTCCAGTGAGTGGCAATACTGCGCACCACTGCTAATGGTGATGATGAAAGTTTTTGATGAGGGTTTTTCATTTTAAACTCGTATTTTATGGCAAATAATCTTAAATTATTTTTTTGGGAATTTCATATATGGCTTGCTTATTATACGCATGTCTTTTACGATCAAGAAACCATCCCCATTTATTAAAATAGGAAACTGCGGAGCGAATATGGTACCAAAGTAATAATTTGCTTTTATACGAACCTTTATTAAAGGCATGGACAATAGTTGTTCCAGGATAATAGTATATTTTGGTTAGCTGTAATGCTCGGCGACATAAATCTACATCTTCCAGATACATAAAGTATCGTTCATCAAAACCGTTAAGTTTTTGCAATAATACATTACTTAATAACATGAAACAGCCAGATACCGTTGGTGGGGAAAATATCTCATCATATGCTGCATCTTTCAGTTCATATTTAACATCGTACTTTATTGCAGTCACTGGAAAGAAACGTCTTAAAAAAAGATTACCGGGAGTAGGTAGTAGACGGCAACTATATTGTCTCTCACCATTTCTATATATTATTTGCGGGGAAACAAAACTATACTCATTTTCCCACGCAAACGAAACTAATTTATCAAGTGACTGCTTATCAAAGCTAATATCCGGATTACATATCAAAAAATAACCGTCAAAGTCTGCACTTGCTTTTATTGCAAGATTATGTCCAGCACCAAAACCACAGTTGTAAGGAGACTTGATGTAGCTCACCTTAGGTTCATTCAATGATGCCGCCCACTGACAACCACCATTATCAACGAAGATTATTTTTTCAACGCTCTCTTCATGGCATAATGAGAGGAACGTATCTTTAATATCATCATAGGAATGATTAAATAATACAATAGAAGCGATAACTTTAGGCTTCATTGCTTTATAATTCATTAATCGATTACCTTTAGGATAAAAAATTATTTATTATTATTATTTTTGATAGTAACTTGTGATATCCATTATCGAACAAGAATATTTATACTTAAGCGTAGACTTCCGCAGTGGCCAGAGTATGTGCCCGCAGGTCTTTCTCCGACAGCGACAGCACGCAGTCGCTCAGTGCCGGCCAGTCAATCCCTATCTCCGGATCGTTCCAGATGATGCTCCGTTCTGACTGCGGCGCGTAGTAGTTCGTCGCCTTATAGACAAACTGCACCGTGTCGCTCAGCGCCATAAACCCGTGGGCGAACCCTTCCGGGATCCACAGCTGACGTTTATTCTCTGCGCTGAGCACCGCTCCAACCCATTTACCAAAGGTAGGTGATGAACGACGGATATCCACTGCCACGTCAAACACCTCACCTTCCACACAGCGGACCAGCTTGCCCTGAGCGTGCGGATCCAGCTGATAGTGCAACCCGCGCAATACGCCTTTCTGGGACTGGGAATGGTTGTCCTGGACGAATTCCACCTGACGGCCCACCGCCTCATTAAACACCTTGCTGCTGAAGCTCTCAAAGAAGAAGCCCCGCGCATCACCAAACACGCGCGGTTCAAAAATCAGCACGTCAGGAATATCTGTTTTAATAATGTTCATCTTTTGCTAACCGTTTATTTGCCCAGGACTTCTGTTACCACGCGAGCCACACCCTGACGCCAGTCCGGGAGAGTCACCCCGAATGCCTGCTGGAATTTTTCATTCGACAGGCGCGAGTTGAGCGGACGCTTCGCCGGCGTCGGATAGGCCGTCGTCGGAATGCCCTTCACTTCCTGCACCGCCAGCTCGGCACCGTGCGCTCTCGCCACCTCAAACACATAGCGGGCATAGTCGCACCAGCTGGTTTCACCGCTGGCCACCAGGTGATACGTACCGGCCAGCGCCGGATTACGCAGCGTTTCACGGATTGCCGTCGCCGTGCAGTCTGCCAGCAGCTCAGCGCCGGTGGGCGCCCCGTGCTGGTCGTCAATGATGGTGAGGGTCTCTTTCTCCCCCGCCAGGCGGAGCATGGTTTTGGCAAAGTTGGCGCCGCGGGTGGCATACACCCAGCTGGTACGGAAAATCAGGTGACGCGGGTTGCCCTGCTCCAGGGCCAGCTCACCGGCACGCTTGGTTTCACCGTAGACGTTAAGCGGGCCGGTCGCTTCATCTTCCCGACGATAATGACTGCCGGCGCCGTCGAACACATAGTCGGTGGAATAGTGCACCATCAGGGCCCCCAGCTTCGCTGACTCCACCGCCAGCACCGCCACCCCTTTGTCGTTGAGGAGGTCGGAAAGCTCCCGCTCGCTTTCTGCCTTGTCCACGGCCGTGTGCGCGGCGGCATTCACCACCACATCCGGGCGGACGATACGCACGGTCTGCGCGATGCCTTCCAGGTTCGTCAGGTCACCGCACAGCTCTTTATCAAAATAATCCACCGCGACCACGTCGCCGAGGGTGGACAGGGAACGCTGCAGCTCCCAGCCCACCTGGCCATTCTTGCCAATCAGTAAAATCTTCATTCTCTTTATCCTGTCGTTGACGAAGAAGGCATTAACGCTCGTTCAGCAGGCGCTTGAGATAAGCACCGTACTCGGTTTTCTTCAGGCGTTCGGCCTGAGTCGCCACCCCTTCCGCCGACAACCATTTGTTGCGGTAACCGATCTCTTCCAGGCACGCGACCTTCATCCCCTGGCGCTTCTCAATGGTGTGAATGAACTGTGATGCGTCCATCAGGCTGTCGTGGGTGCCCGTATCCAGCCAGGCAAAGCCGCGCCCCAGCAGTTCCACATGCAGGTCACCGCGCTCCAGATACATCTGGTTGAGGGTGGTGATCTCGAGTTCCCCGCGTGCTGAAGGTTTCACGTCCTTCGCCATCTCCACCACGTTATTGTCGTAGAAATAGAGACCAGTTACGGCCCAATTTGATTTCGGCTTTAATGGTTTCTCTTCAATTGACAGCGCTTTGAAGTGCTCGTCAAACTCCACCACGCCAAAGCGCTCCGGATCCAGCACCTGGTAACCAAACACCGTGGCGCCGGAGGACTTCGCCGCCGCTGCTTCCAGCTTTTTACCGAAGCTCTGGCCAAAGTAGATATTATCCCCCAGCACCAGGGCGCAGGCATCGTTGCCGATAAACTTCTCGCCAATGATAAAGGCCTGCGCCAGACCGTCCGGCGACGGCTGAATGGCGTAGCTGAAGTTCACCCCGAACTGCGACCCGTCACCCAGCAGGCGCTGGAAGGAAGGCATGTCGTCAGGCGTGGAGATGATAAGGATATCGCGAATGCCCGCCAGCATCAGGACAGACACCGGGTAGAAAATCATCGGCTTGTCGTAGATAGGCAGCAGCTGCTTGGAGACGCCCTGGGTGATCGGATATAAACGCGTGCCGGAGCCGCCGGCCAGAACAATGCCCTTCATCTTCAGTTCCTTTTTTATTTATTCAGGCCAAGACGCTCGCCAGCATAGGAGCCGTCCAGCACACGCTGCCACCAGGTCTGGTTGTTCAGGTACCAGTGCACAGTTTTCTCAATTCCGCTCTCGAACGTTTCCTGCGGCACCCAGCCCAGATCGCGCTGAATTTTCGTGGCATCAATGGCATAACGCAGGTCATGTCCCGGACGGTCGGTGACAAAAGTGATCAGGTCAGCAAAGTGGGTGATGTTTCCCGGCTTCTGCGCCACCACCTTGTCGAGAATGGTGCAGATGGCGCGCACCACATCGATATTTTTACGCTCGTTATGACCGCCGATGTTGTAGGTCTCGCCGCTCTTGCCTTCGGTCGCCACTTTGTACAGCGCACGGGCATGGTCCTCAACATACAGCCAGTCACGGATCTGCTCCCCGTTGCCATATACCGGCAGAGGTTTACCCGCCAGGGCATTAAGGATAGTCAGCGGGATCAGTTTTTCCGGGAAGTGATACGGACCGTAGTTGTTGGAGCAGTTTGTCACCACCACTGGCAGGCCGTAGGTGCGGTTCCAGGCGCGAACCAGATGGTCGCTGCCCGCTTTGGAGGCGGAGTACGGGCTGCTGGGCGCGTACGGGGTTTCTTCGGTGAACAGGTCATCGGTGCCGTGCAGGTCGCCGTACACTTCATCGGTGGAGATATGATGGAAGCGGAAGGCCTGCTTCTGTTCCTCTCCAAGCCCGGACCAGTAGTGGCGGGCTGCCTCCAGCAGAGTGAAGGTGCCGATCACGTTGGTCTGGATGAAGGCGGCCGGGCCATCAATGGAACGGTCCACATGACTTTCTGCAGCGAGGTGCATCACGATATCCGGACGGAACTCGCTGAACTGGGCCGCCACGGCAGCGGCATCGGTGATATCGGTCTGGGAAAACGAGTAGCGTTCACTCCCGGCAACCGGCGCCAGGGATTCAAGATTGCCGGCGTAGGTCAGGCAGTCCATCACACGGACTTCGTCCAGGGTATTTTCAATGATATGACGAACCACGGCAGAACCGATAAAGCCTGCGCCCCCGGTGACAAGAATCTTCATACTCTCTCTCGTTTTTCAATGAATTACATACAATTTTCTGAAGTAGCAAACAACCGCAGGCACGCTACCGCCATTGGCTTTCGCAACCAAAATGCGTAGTGCCTGCAGTAATTTGTATATGTCATCAGCTAAAGTTAGCGGAACATGAACCACGCTCTCATTGTGCTGGAAACGGCAAGTCGGCCAAACAGCGGTCACTTTGCTTGCTTCTATGTCCTTTCGCTATCAGGACTTTCCCAAACAGCTAAAGGAATCTCTCTGAAGCAGAGAGATGTGCTCAGTGCCGGGCTATCATCCCTCTCAGCATCACTTCGGTCGTTGATATCATGGCAAAGCCGCACTATCACCATTACGAAGTGCAGCACACTCAACATCGCTTAGTACCCAACAAGGTAGCGCCGCATTATAGCGCTGGTTATACAGAATAAAAATCAAAAAGCGGTGTGAATTAATTCAAGGTATGAATGGAACACTTTTGATACAATGTTAAAACATTCAATAGCTTGCTATACATCCTTTGATTACAAGTTATCTCTGGTGACAACAACACTAATTAATTCGAATTTCACGAACAACAATACCTCTTCATTCGGAAATACATGTCATGTTTTTTCAAGATATCGAACTTGTATGGGCTGATTCCTGCAAACTGTTTTTTTCCGTGTAACCATAGTGATGGTTTGACTCGATTTCAAATGCAAATCATTTGCATTAAAGCATTTGATTTTCCCGGCCAGCTTCATGTCAACGCACACTTTGCAACTGTAAAGCAAGTGATCCCAACCGCAAGCCAGTGTAAAATCGGCACTTATGTAGAACGGGATATCCACACCCCGGAGGAAAAATATGAAGTTTTTGGTCACTGGTGCCGCAGGTTTTATCGGCTTTCATATCGCGCAGCGCCTGCTGAATGAAGGGCATGATGTTGTCGGGATCGACAACATGAACGACTATTATGACGTCAGCCTGAAGCAGGCTCGCCTGGATCGTCTGGCATCTCCGGCATTTCGTTTCCAGCAGCTGGATCTTGCTGACCGTGAGGGGATGGCGAAGCTGTTCGCCGCAGAACAGTTTGACCGCGTGATCCACCTTGCGGCCCAGGCGGGCGTGCGCTATTCGCTGGAAAACCCCTATGCCTACGCGGACGCTAACCTGATGGGGTATCTGAACATTCTGGAAGGCTGCCGCCATACCAAAGTGAAACACCTGGTGTACGCCTCCTCCAGTTCGGTTTACGGCCTTAACCGCAAAATGCCGTTCTCCACGGAGGATTCCGTCGATCATCCGGTCTCCTTGTATGCCGCCACCAAGAAAGCCAATGAGCTGATGGCGCATACCTATTCCCATCTGTACGGCATCCCGACTACCGGCCTGCGCTTCTTTACGGTCTATGGTCCGTGGGGACGACCGGATATGGCGCTGTTCAAGTTCACGAAAGCGATGCTGGCAGGGAAAAGTATCGACGTTTACAACTACGGCAAGATGAAGCGCGATTTCACCTATATCGACGATATCGTCGAGGCGGTGGTGCGCGTTCAGGATGTGATCCCGCAGGCCAATGCCGACTGGACCGTTGAGAACGGTTCCCCGGCCACCAGCTCCGCGCCGTACCGGGTCTATAACATTGGCAACAGCTCGCCGGTGGAACTGATGGATTATATCACCGCCCTGGAAGAAGCTCTGGGGATGGAAGCGAAGAAGAATATGATGCCGATTCAGCCGGGCGATGTGCTGGACACCAGTGCAGACACCCAGCCGCTGTATGACCTGGTGGGCTTTAAGCCACAGACATCAGTGAAAGAAGGCGTGAAGAACTTCGTGGAGTGGTATAAGGATTACTATCAGATCTAACCTGTCTCTGCCCTGCCGCAATCCGCTGATTGCGGCAACGGATAAGCATCCCGTATTGTCTTCCTTTATCATTCATTTCTTTACCCGAGCCTGGCACAGGCTATACTTTTTTATGCTAAAGAATAATTTTTACTGGTTTTAACGACGGTGCTGAAACCAGTTTCATCTGCCTGCCAGCGAAAAAGCCAACAACTTTAAGCCTGGTCCCCTGCTGTCACTCTTTTCAATACTATTTTTAATGGCTCCTTCAGCATTTTCTCCTGATAAATAAAAGACATTACTTTCTGTAGGAATTTTCTTAAGAACAGGATATGTTAGAGATCGCAATTCAGCGCTTCCTGGCTGACGTGTTGCTTAACATGCTAATGATTCAACCAACAAAAAGCTGTGGTAGATATTATGGAAAACCTATTTTTCTTAGTGGTCGCTGCCATACTACTTGCTGTGTCTGTTTTCTTTTTAATTTCATATCTGAAAGACAGAAAGAAAACAAAACTGACGTTTAATAAACGCAAGTGGTAAGACTCGCTCCATGTTGCATTTAGATTAAGATAATATTAAGAGATAAAAAAATGATATGACAGAATGACCGTTCATTCTGCGTTTTGGCGTGGCCTTAAGGCAAGAAAAAATAACGTTACTCGCGCCCTGTTCCTCATATTTCCCCAGGGCATAAATAACAAAAGCCTGCGTTGCAGGCTTCGTTTTACCTCCCGGCGCTTATCTCCGGCATCTACATCACAGTGACGGTAGCTCTTCACAAGGTAAGTTTAACTTATCGGACCTGTTTTCAACCCGCAACGGGTTTTGAGCAGGATCGTAATGTCCATCACAATTTATTGAGGTTAATCTGAATGTGCGAGAAATACGCGCAGTGAGGGATATAGCGGGGAGATAAAGAAGAACACTGGCGGCAGGGAACCGCCAGTCTCAGACAGGCAGAATTAATCGTTGCCAAACAGATCGCGGGTATAAACCTTGTCCGCGACATCCGCCAGCTCTTCCGCCATACGGTTAGAAATGATCACATCCGCCTCTTGTTTGAAGGCATCCAGGTCGCGCACGACGCGGGAGTTGAAGAACTCATCTTCCTGCATCACCGGTTCATAGATAATAACCGGGATACCTTTCGCCTTGATGCGCTTCATGATGCCCTGAATAGAAGAGGCACGGAAGTTGTCTGACCCGCTCTTCATGATCAGGCGATACACACCCACCACTTTTGGCTTACGGGCGAGAATAGAATCCGCAATAAAGTCTTTACGGGTACGATTGGCATCGACGATAGCCGCGATAATGTTGTTCGGGACCGATTCGTAGTTCGCCAGCAGCTGCTTGGTATCTTTCGGCAGACAGTAGCCGCCGTAGCCAAAGGACGGGTTGTTATAGTGGTTGCCGATACGCGGATCCAGGCAAACCCCTTCAATAATCTGCTTGCTGTTCAGCCCCTGGCTTTCAGCATAGCTGTCGAGCTCGTTGAAATAGGCAACGCGCAGCGCCAGATAGGTGTTAGCGAACAGTTTGATCGCTTCCGCTTCGGTGGAGTCGGTAAACAGGGTCGGGATATCCTGCTTAATTGCACCTTCTTTCAGCAGGTCTGCGAAACGTTCGGCACGCGCAGAGCGCTCACCGATGACAATACGCGACGGGTGCAGGTTGTCGTACAGCGCACGGCCTTCACGCAGGAACTCAGGAGAGAAAATAACATTATCAATCCCTAAACGTTCTTTGATGTCACGGGTGAACCCCACCGGGATGGTCGATTTAATGATCATCACCGCATTCGGGTTGATCTCGGTAACATCGCGAATAACCGCTTCCACCGTAGAGGTGTTGAAGTAGTTAGTTTTGGGATCGTAATCGGTCGGCGTGGCAATGATCACGTAGTCGGCATTACGGTATGCGTCGTGCTTGTCCGTGGTGGCCCGGAAATTTAACGGTTTTTCTGCCAGATATTCCTGAATCTCTTTATCGACAATCGGAGAGATCTTCTGGTTAAGCATATCCACTTTGGCCTGTACGATATCCAGGGCAACCACTTCGTGGTTTTGCGCAATCAGGACACCGTTCGATAAACCAACATAACCTGTACCGGAAATAGTAATTTTCATTCGATTACACTTTAATCAGTTAACTGGGTAATGGCGGATAGCCACGAATTTAAATAATGCTGTGGGCGGTTTTACGCTTTGACCAGTGGGATGTCAAAAATAAGCCATAAGGTCAATAATACGATTAAAATCTGACCCTATGGCTTCCATTATGGATAATGCATTACTTGAGAAGAGCTAAAATCTCTTCGGTTTTTGCATTCATTAACGCCGTATCCGCTCTGGACTCAACGTTCAGGCGCACCACCGGCTCCGTGTTGGACGTGCGCAGGTTAAAGCGCCACTCAGGGTATTCAATACTGATACCGTCCGTTGTGTCGATGTGTGCGGCCGCCGGCTCATACTGCGCCCGGATGCGCGCGATCGCCTCCGCCGCATTTCCCAGCTTGCGGTTGATCTCTCCCGACGCCGGGAACGCCGCCTGGCGGTCCGCCACCAGCGATTTCAGCGAGCTGTTCTTCAGGCACAGCAGCTCCGCCACCAGCAGCCACGGGATCATCCCGCTGTCGCAGTAGGCGAAGTCGCGGAAGTAGTGGTGCGCGCTCATCTCCCCGCCGTAGATGGCGTCTTCCTGGCGCATCCGCTCCTTGATGAACGCATGCCCGGTCTTCGACATCACCGGCTGGCCGCCGCTGCGGGTCACGATGTCCACCGTGTTCCACGTCAGACGCGGGTCGTGAATGATTTTCGCACCCGGCTGCTTCTGCAGGAACGCTTCCGCCAGCAGGCCGACAATGTAGTACCCCTCGATAAACGACGCCTCGTCATCGAACAGGAAGCAGCGGTCGAAGTCGCCGTCAAAGGCGATACCCATGTCTGCCTGATGCGCACGCACCGCGTCGGCGGTGTCCTGACGGCACTCCGGCAGCAGCGGGTTCGGGATACCGTTCGGGAAATGGCCGTCCGGCTGGTGATGCACCTTGATAAAGGTCACCGGCGCCCCGGCCGCCGCGAAGCGTTTCTCCACCTCATCAATCACGTGCCCCGCCGCCCCGTTGCCGGAGTTCACCACCAGCTTCAGCGGACGGGTGAAGTTCGCCAGGTCCACGTAGCCCATCAGGTGGTCAACGTACTCCTTCAGCACCGAAATCTGGCGCAGGGTGCCGCGACGCGCCGGGTCCACCGGCGGGAACTGGTTTTCCTCCGCCAGGCGCTGGATATCCCGCAGGCCGGTGTCGCCGCTGATGGGCTTCGCGTTCTCGCGCACCAGCTTCATGCCGTTGTAGTTCATCGGGTTGTGGCTCGCCGTCACCTCGATACCGCCGTCCACCCCGAGGTGGAAGGTGGCGAAGTAAATCTCTTCGGTGCCGCTCAGGCCGATATCCAGCACGTCGGTGCCGGCGTCCATCAGTCCGCGGGCCAGCGCCAGCTTCAGCGACTCGCTGGTGAGGCGCACATCGCCCCCCACCACTATCTTCCCGGGTTTCAGAAATTCGCCGTAGGCGCGGCCGATACGGTAGGCGATGTCCTCGTTCAGCTCCTCGCCCAGTTCACCACGGATGTCATAAGCCTTAAAGCATGTTAACTGTGTCATTCTGCGTTTTGTCCCGAAAAAAAATTAGCAACGACCATACTGGTCTTTAATACGAATAATGTCGTCCTCGCCGAGGTACGACCCCGACTGGATCTCCAGCACTTCCAGCGGAATGCGGCCCGGGTTTTCCAGGCTGTGCTCGGCGCCAATCGGAATAAAGGTGGACTGGTTCTCGGTCAGCAGGAACTGCTTGCCGTTGACCGTCACCTGGCCGGTGCCGGCGAGAATGACCCAGTGCTCGGCGCGGTGGTGGTGCATCTGCATCGAGAAGGCGCCGCCCGGTTTCACGGTGATACGGTTGACGTTGAAGCGCGGGGTCTGGACCACCACGTCGCAGCGGCCCCAGGGACGGTAAATCTCGCGGTGGCGCTTGTATTCGCTGCGCTGGTTCTGCTTGAGGAACTCGACCGCCTTCTTCACGTCCTGGGAACGCTCGCGGTTCATCACCAGCACGGCGTCCTTGGTGCTGACAATCACCAGATTCTCCACGCCGATGGCCGCCACCAGCTTCTCGTCGCTGTTGATGTAGCAGTTTTCGCTGTTATGCACCCACGCGTCGCCGCTGAGGACGTTGCCCTGCTCATCTTTCGGGCTGACCTCCCACAGGGCGGACCAGGAGCCGACGTCGCTCCAGTCGGCATCGAGACCGACCACCACCGCGTCGGCGGTTTTCTCCATCACCGCGTAGTCCACGGACTCGTCCGGGCACTCGCAGAAAATGTCATGCGGGATGCTGATGAAGTCGCTGCCGTTGTCGGCGGCGTTCACCGCGGCCTGGCAGGCTTCGAGGATATCCGGGCGGAATTTGGCCAGTTCGGAGAGGTATTTTTTGGCGCGGAACATAAACATGCCGCTGTTCCAGTAGTACTCCCCGGAGGCGAGGTAGGCCTCAGCGCGCTCGCGGTCCGGCTTCTCCACGAAGCGGGCCACCTGGTACGGGGTGTGGGCGCTGTCGGTGAGGGCCACGCCGCGCTGGATGTAGCCGTAGCCGGTTTCCGGGGCGTTCGGCACGATACCGAAGGTCACCAGGTGGCCTTCATCGGCATACTGCTCGGCGACGCGGATGGCGTCGTGGAAGACCGGCTGGTTATTGATGATATGGTCGGCGGCGAGAACCAGCATCAGCGGGTCGTCACCGTGGCGGGTGGCCTGAAGGGCCGCCAGAGCAATGGCCGGGGCGGTGTTGCGCCCGACCGGCTCAAGAATAATGTTGTTGGACAGCTTGTTGAGCTGGCGCAGCTGTTCGGCCACCAGGAAGCGGTGCTCTTCGTTACAGATGACCATCGGTTCATGGATTTCAAGGCCCGAGAGTCGGGTGATGGTTTCCTGCAGCATGGAGTTCTGCCCGTACAGCCGGAGGAACTGTTTCGGGTAAAGCTCGCGAGACATCGGCCAGAGACGACTGCCGGTACCACCAGCCATTATCACAGGAAGTAACATATTAATTTCCTTTAATTAAAACCCTGTTATTTAACACCCAGTAATTTACTGAGGCCAGAAGCAGATTAATATAGGCGTACAAGATAATAAATATGGCAAATTCTTAAAAAGATTAAAAAATTAGATATTGGAAATATTTTTAGAAAGGAAATGCTTAAGGTCAGTTTGCACCATTAAATATAAAATTAAAAACAGTCAGGCCAAATGGCCTGACTGTTTGAATAAATTTATTCCAGCCACTCGGTATGGAATACACCTTCTTTATCGGTACGTTTATAGGTATGCGCACCAAAATAATCACGCTGAGCCTGAATCAGGTTAGCTGGCAGAACTGCGGAACGGTAGCTGTCGTAGTAGGCAATTGCTGCAGAGAACGTCGGTACCGGAATACCATTCTGCACGGCATAAGCCACGACATCACGCAGCGCCTGCTGATAGTCATCAGCGATCTGTTTGAAGTATGGCGCCAGCAGGAGGTTAGCAATGCCCGCGTTTTGCGCATACGCATCGGTGATCTTCTGCAGGAACTGTGCACGAATGATGCAACCCGCGCGGAAAATCTTAGCGATCTCTCCGTAGTTCAGATCCCAGTTGTATTCATCAGAAGCAGCACGCAGCTGAGAGAAGCCTTGAGCATAGGAAACGATTTTACCGAGGTATAAAGCGCGACGCACTTTTTCGATAAATTCAGCTTTATCACCTGCCGGCTGAGCCTGCGGACCACTCAGCACTTTCGAAGCGGCTACACGCTGGTCTTTCAGAGAAGAGATATAACGAGCAAAAACGGACTCGGTGATCAGAGACAAAGGTTCGCCGAGATCCAGTGAGCTTTGGCTGGTCCACTTACCGGTACCTTTGTTTGCTGCTTCATCAAGAATGACATCGACGAGGTATTTACCCTCTTCATACTTCTTGGTGAAGATATCTTTGGTAATGTCGATCAGGTAGCTGCTTAGCTCACCTTCGTTCCATTCGGTGAAGGTTTGCGCCAGCTCTTCGTTGGAAAGTGCCAGACCGCCTTTCAACAGCGCATAGGCTTCAGCAATCAACTGCATGTCACCATACTCGATGCCGTTATGAACCATCTTAACATAATGGCCAGCACCATCAGCACCGATATAGGTCACACATGGCTCACCGTCTTCAGCAACCGCAGCTATCTGCTTCAGAATCGGAGCAACCAGCTCATAGGCTTCTTTCTGCCCACCAGGCATAATGGAAGGCCCTTTCAGAGCACCCTCTTCACCACCGGAAACACCAGTACCGATAAAGTTAAAACCTTCGGCTGACAGTTCACGGTTACGACGGATGGTGTCCTGGAAGAAGGTGTTGCCGCCATCAATGATGATGTCGCCTTTATCGAGGTAAGGCTTCAGGGAATCGATGGCGCTGTCGGTGCCAGCCCCGGCCTTCACCATCAACAGGATACGGCGTGGTGTTTCGAGGGATTCAACAAACTCTTGTACGGTATAGTAAGGAACCAGCTTCTTGCCTTGATTTTCGGCAATAACTTCTTCGGTCTTTTCACGGGAGCGGTTGAAAACGGAGACGGTATAACCACGGCTTTCGATGTTCAGCGCAAGGTTACGCCCCATCACTGCCATACCGACAACCCCGATCTGTTGCTTGGACATTACATACTCCTGTCAGGTGTGGTCACTGCGACATGTTCGCAGCTTTATAATAACATTATGTTAGCGTAAGATGTAAAAAACTCATAGCATAAATTATATCATTCTCTTGTAAGGGTCTTTTTTATTTAGTAAGGAATGTGTTAAGCATAATTTATATTAGAGGTTTCATTACATATCAAACTTTATACTTTTTAACTTTATCGATGCAAGACATAAGTTTGCTTACGTTTTCGTAAAAAACATTATCATTGCTTAAAAACGGTTGTCTTGTTTTGCAAGATTCTACCATTTTAACAGCAGATTCAATATATTTTAAATCAAACTTATTTAGAGTGATTTCTCCTAGAGATAATGCAATCTTATCCGGAATAGTTGATACTAACTTCTTCGCGGCCTTATTATATTTTGGCCACCATGTTTTACTTTTATATGCTCTCTTCTTATAGAAATCTGACAGCGCAGAATCTATAGTAAGATTTTTAATATAATAGTCTTCTCCATAAAACCCCAAACTACGGCTGCGAATTGATTCACGTAAACTACTACTACCTAGCACAAGTGGAGAATATTTCTCCTGAATTGTCTGAGTCCAATCCAACCATTTAAAAGTATTTATTTGCGGCGATGTTATTAAAGGGAGCCATGGAACTCGCATTGCGTCAGCGATAATAGCAGCATGCATTGCATCTGCTAAAACCATTTTTGCCCCCCGAATTTTATTTATAACAATTTTTGCATCCCATTGTGGGTTAACAAATTCAACACCAGCTTGTTCACAGACATACTGCCAGTTACCTGTTAAAAGCGCATGGTGATGTGGTATAAAAATTATGCCATTCCTTTCGTTATCGGATAAGGGTTTAAATTCCTCAAGGGTATTCAATAAGGCAGCACCATCAGTTATGTACTTGTCTTTTGGCAACCCAAGCACTTTAGCACTTAGTGGACCTCTTACCGAAAGGATATCCCATGAGTCATCACCAAAATTATCTGGAGGATTTCCATAACCCACACCACTCGAAAAAACAACCCACTTATCAGCCTTTGGCATGGCAGTGTTTATGATAGTTCCAATTCCTGACATTCTGACAGACTCATCCTGATCGAAAAAATCAGGAATTAGAGCATCCCAAAGCCAAGAATTTAAATCATCACCAAAATTACCAATAACATCTTTATAATAATACAGTTTCATTATAGCTCCAAAAAAAACCAGCCTATTGATGCAGAAAAAGCCTCAATTAATAAACTATTTCTTCATACTAAGGGCATTGTATTTTGAGATCACTGCCGAGAGAATAACTTTCTTCTCAAGATTACTTACCACAAAAACAAAAGCAAAAATCAAATAAATAAAGGAGTAAAAAGAACAAGAGAGTAACGTCAACATAATTCCTTCCGGAGAAAGCAATGTGTTAATATAATATGAAATGCTATAAGCTACACTGGCTGTAAAAATGCATGGCAAAACAATACCATAAAAATAACCAATGAAATCGAACTTTGTATATCTAGCAAGGAAGTACGACCTTAGAAGTAAATTTATAAGAGATGTTATTATTAAAGGGATATATGCGCTGAAAGGAGAAAAACCTAATTTAAAAAATAAATATGCAAAAGGCAAACTAATGAAAACAAAAAAACTAACTGTCAATTGATAGATTTTAATTTTCCCAACTGCTTGAACACCTGCGATTATGCTAGATGAAAAGCTATCGATTAACGCAACAATAATAACGAACCTGACGAATCCAATGGTGTAAGGGGGAATATTAACTAACCAAACAGACAAAAGTTCTTTGGTGCATATAAGTACAGGGCATGATATTAAGAAAAGGAACGAAAAAGTATATTTTGATCCTGAAGTCACTAAAGTGAGATATCTCTCCTCGTTCATCTCTGAATAAGACTTAAATATTTGGGGTCGAATTGCTGATACAAGAGATTGAGTTAACGAGTTAATTGCATTGAGAATAGTTGATGATAAAGCGTATGCAGCATTAACAGTGGTTGCAAAAAATATATTAATAGCAATGTTAATACCCTGTGTTCTACAAACATATGCAAAATTACCAAAAGTGTTCCAAAATGAGAACATTGTAATATCCGTGAGGATTTTTTTACTAAATTTTCCACCTTTAAATGATTGAGGGAATTTCTTGTAACAATAAACAATATATATAGTAAAGCTAATTAAGGATGACAATAAAAGCAATAAAGAATAGATAACCAGCTTATTATAAGGCAGAGCAACCAATATAAAGGCAACAATAAGCTTGGATAAAGAGTCAAATATCGTCATATATGCATAAAATGACATTTTCTCATGCGCTAATACCAGTGCATTAAAAGGCGTTTGTATAACAGAAACAAATATAGATAATAACGCAATAATATATATAGTTTTAGCTGTAGGCAGCGAATCAACATCTATTGTAAGTAAATTTTCAACTACATAGCCCCTAACTGCGATTAAAACAAGACAAAAAATCACTCCTCCCAAAAAATAGATCAGAATACTATTTCTCAATATATTACTTACTGCAGCATGATTATTACTTCCTAGGTTAATTGATATAAAACGTTGTACAGAATCATTCATTGCTGACACAATAAAAACAAAAAAAGCCACCGTTCCATAAATAACACTAAAAAGACCATAATCTGATACACCTAATTGGTGTAAAACGACTCTGGTGGTATAAAAAGCAACAAGTAAGGAAAATAAGGTTCTGATAGTTAGAAAAATAGTGTTTTTAACTATGAGTTTGTTTTTGGACATACTCTTCTCAGGTTAATTAAGATGTCATTATAAGATTGTAGAACTATAAAAACTAGTCATCTGTAAAAATTTTTTTCATATCTTCATTTGAATAAGTATTTTTTATTTGTTTATCATTTTGACTCTCCCACACATTAACATTCATTAATCCTGTGTGTTGGGTGTTGTTAATAGTAAGAAAATGGATGCTTCGGTTAGTTAGCTGCTTTATTTTATAGCCATTTTTATAAGCTACAAAATGCAACCATACATCATCAGCTTTAGGACATTTGTCTAAAAAGATCTCACCAAACGATTTCAGACAATGCTGGAAATGCAGGGGATATATAACACCAGACACGCCAGTTGCAAAATATTTAATGCTTTTATTTGTGAATACACATGGTTTCCATTTATTATATGATAAAAAAAACCCTTCTCTATCGAAAGTTATTTCATGTGCTCTATGGCAAATTATTTCCTTGCAAGAACCCTTCGCCGCACGATAAAGACTTGAAAGCCAATATTTAGGATAAATGATATCATCATCAGCAGTGACAAGAAATTCTTTCAGGACTTCCCCCGAAACATAAGGATAATATTTTGTATGAGGACCATAGTTTTTAGTCATCTTAACCTCAACCCCTCGTTTCAAGAGTCGAGTTACTGATAGTGGTAAGTTATTGAATATATTGATATCATCTAACCATAAAATTATCCTTGAAGGGACGTTCTCCCCATCAAGAATAGATTCTATGGTAATGTGAACGTTATTAATTCTTTCGCCATGAGTAGTTAAGCTAACGACTACATCTTCCAGAATATTCTTTGAATCATGAAGACAGAGATTTGATATTCTATTTTTCTTTTCTAACTGCCTCGTTTTAAGTAAAGAAAGCACAGGCTCTTGGAAATGAAAAGAATAGTAGCGATAGCATCTTTTTATAAAGCCAATATTATTCATGAGTGTATTACTCTCATTTCTTGATTGATCGAATGATTTGTTTCAATTTTTTAGCAGCTTGCACAAGATGAATGCAAATACCAGGATTGAATACATATATTTTCAGTATGATATATGCTAGTAAATATTTTTCCTTGAGTTCTTTTTTTTGTTGATTAACCATCCTTGAAGTTATTACAGGTTGAGGATTTTGCATTACAAATGCAGAGCCACAATCTAATATTGTTTTGTAAACCTGAGACAAAAAATAAATCTCTACAATAGAATTAACAGCCGAATCATGAAAATTAGTTCTTACATAGTCATAAATATATTTAGATGACTGATATCTACCTATATAAGATTGCACAGTTGGGGCAGAGGTTAAACTATTTTCTCGCAAACGATAACAATATACAATGTCACTAATTGCATTCAATCTGTTAGCACGATTTATCAATTGAAGTAAAAAGACACCATCCTCACCATAATTTGAATCTCCATAATAAAATTCCGAAGAAAAAACCTTAGCGTTAAACAACTTCCCCCATATATAGAAATTATTACTCTTAATACAATCAGTCAAGAAATCCAGACTTGAATTATACAGTTTATCATCCCACTCAAAACGCCATTCCTCGATCGCATCCCGCTCTGCTAAAAAACTGCCTGCCACAATGTCGCAACTGTTACTCACCGCTACATTGTATAACTTCTGTAACGCCCCCGGGAATAGACTATCATCACCATCCAGAAAAAGTATAAACTCTCCTTTTGCTTCTTTAATACCTAGCGGTCTGACAGTCACAACACCTCCATTAGATTTATCAATAACTTTAATTCGATTATCTTTGATTGCATATTCAGCAAGTATGCATCTGGAGGAGTCAGTACTACCGTCGTTAATAAAAATGAATTCGGAGCTTTCAAAATCTTGAGTTATAAGTGATTCTATACACGCAGCAAGGTAGCTTTCAATATTATAAACGGGGATGATAACACTTATCTTACACATTTCTAGCCCTTAGAAATAAAACAAATTCACCTGAAAATCAAAAAAGACTTGCTATTTTAATATAAGCAGAAGAAAAATATTTGTAATTATTAATAGGCGCCGTCCTTTTTCACTACTACGCCTATGGTTTTAAACAAGATGGCAATATCATTCCACATTGACCAATTCTTAACATACCATGCATCCAAGTAAACCCGCGTTTCATAATCAACATCACTTCGACCGCTTACTTGCCAGAGACCTGTCATCCCTGGTTTACCAAGCAAATAATAATCAACCTCTTCAGAATAACGCTCAAGTTCAGCATTAATGATGGGTCTTGGTCCAACTAAACTCATTTCACCTCGGAGGACATTAAATAGCTGAGGGAGTTCATCCAAGCTTGTTTTACGTAAAAATTTACCAATACTAGTTACTCTCGGATCATCTTTAAGCTTGAAAGTTGCATCCCATTCAGCCTTTGCTTGAGGATCTGATTGTAATAATTCTTCTAAAACTTCTTTCGAATTTATGACCATTGAGCGAAATTTTAAACATTTGAAAGGCTTCCCATTTTTACCAATTCGCTCGTGGCCATAAATTGCGGGACCTTTATCACTTTTAACTTTATAAGCTATGAAGGCAAGAAGTGGTGATAGAGCACATATGATTGATAACGAACCAACAATATCAAATGTACGTTTTAAAAATCGAGAAGATAGCTTTGCTAAGTTTTGATGCACACGGAATATCATAACTTCATGACTAAAAATAAAAGACATATCAGTGCTATCAAGCGGCATTCCGCGCAATGTTGGAATTACAGAAACATATCTAAAGCCATTAATCATAAAATAGCGTAGCCAAGCATTACGAATGCTACCTTGATCGGTCTCTAATGCAACAATGAATTGTGTCCTTTTATCAACATATTCCGGTAAGTTTGTAGGACTACAGCGAATGACAGGAATATTACATGTTGTCATTCTGTCATTACTCTCCTCCTCTACCGCAACGAAACTTACTACGTCGAACCCTAAATTCTTTTCACTATTTATTGCCTTCCATGCTTCAACGGCATTATCACCATTTCCGATTATAATAGCCTGGCGCTTCCATAGCCCGCATGTATCAAGAATTTTTTTCGTTAATATTCTAAACACAGGAACCAAAATGAAAACAGAAAACCATGTCACTAACCAAACAACTCTTGAAAAGTCCCAATGTGCAAATGCCATAATAGCGATTTCAATAACAGCAAAAATAGCTAATGTGCGCAGAATTTCTTTTAACTCGAACCAAAATGTTTTACGGTAAAAATAATGCCGCAACCTTATTGAATACCAAGCAACACAGCACCCACCAAGACAAACATGTAGAAATACCCAATCATTAATATGGGAATTTATAACCAATGTTTCAACATCAGAAACCGCAAATTTTGACAATGGTACAGCAAAGAAAATTGAAATCGTAAAACCGATAAAATCAGATAGGGCTAAAGATGCGCCAGTCCAGAAATTGCGGGCCAAACGAGTCATAGAACCTCACTATATGCTCTGATATAATACATGATATCATTGCATGACAAATAATAATTTAAAAACCGTTTATTCATATAACCTTTGAAAGTTTAGAATGGTGGCAAGTTAATAATTTATTTTCTTTCCTTTCTCAAACAATTCCCATTTTTCAGCAATATAATTATTAACCTCATTTTTAAAGCGGTTCTCCGAAAAACGAAGAGCATTATTCCTACAATTGATTGAAGTAAACATTAATTGATTTTGTTCAAAAAAATTAACTGCTTCCTTAATTGACATCGGTTCCTGCTCTTTGAAGAATACACCTGTAGGATTTTTCTCGCCGAAAGGTCGAATTGTTTCAAGTGCACCACCTTTTCCAAAAGCTATAACAGGCGTACCACATGCTTGAGCCTCAACAGGTGTTATTCCGAAATCCTCTTCTGCAGCAAAAATAAATGCTTTGGCTTTACGCATATGTTCTGTCATTACATCATTAGGCTGATATCCGAGAATCTCAACATTACTACCTGCCTTTTTCTTAATTTTATTCATCTCTGAGCCATCACCAATGACTACTAATTTCTTATCAGGCATCAATTTAAATGCATCGACGATGACATCAATGCGCTTGTACGGTACCATTCGAGATGCTGTGAAATAGAAATCTTCCTTATCTTCACAAAGAGAAAACCTTTCAACATCCACAGGCGGATATATAACATCGGCATGTCGTCCATATACCTTTTTTATTCGTCTGGCAATAAACTGAGAGTTTGCAACAAAATGATCTACACCATTTGCAGTGCGATAGTCCCACATACGAATTTTATGAAGCATCCATTTTGCTATTAACCCCTTAATGTTGTTAGTTAGGCCTGCTTCGCGAAGATATTGATGCTGTAAATCCCATGCATAACGTATCGGTGAATGGACATAGCTTATATGAAGTTGATCGGGACCGGTGAGTACACCCTTTGCGACTGCATGGCTACTAGATATGATAATATCGTGATTTGAAATATCAAGTTGTTCTATCGCAAAAGGCATTAGTGGAAGATATTTTTGATATTTTTTTTGAGCAAAAGGAAGGCTTTGAATAAAAGTCGTAGTTGCTTGCTTTCCATGAAAGTACTCACGGTCTTGTTTGTTTAAAAAATCAACAACCGAATATAAACTTGCCTGAGGGTAAACATTTAAAAACTCCCTTATAACTTTTTCTGATCCTGCATAAGTAACTAACCAATCAGCAATGATACCAATACTTTTGACCTTTTGCATAACAAGTTCCTGAAATTTACAAACAGTGATTTTCACTTCTCCCAGTAAGAAGTCGCATACAGAGTTGTGGTGTTTGTGTCCATATTATTTAAACAGCATTAAAAATATTATAAGTCTTTAGCTTTTAATTAAAAATTGGCATTTATACACATTTCAACCACTACTATGATTATTATTTTTGAAGCTAGAATCAGATAGTATGTACATTTAGTCTGAATTTTTACATATATTTCATTGCTCGTTTAACGACTTAATCTGTAAAGCTGAACTTTTAGGTTGCATATCTTGATAGAACATTCCAAAATTATGCTCTTTGTTAGATTTATCAGTCCCATCATCAATTAGATCATAAAGCCAGATACCCTTAATGTAATCTCTTTTTTTGATTTCAGTGATATATTCACGTATAGTGTCAGTGGCATTTTTTTCATTACTGCCACCAGGACCATTATATATAGGGACCCCATATTCAGTAATATACATTTTAATATTAATGTTATATTTATCTAAATAAGCCTGATGAAATTTATCTAGATATTTTACATTCCCCTCAGCGTTCCTTAAAGCCTTATTCCTGTTAGAAAATGAATATGTATGTATTGAAACTCCATCAATATATTTCATTATCCCTTTTTCAACTAGCAGGTCGAACCATTCAGAATCGGACATTCCAATTAACTTGCTTCGCTCATTTAATGGATTGAATGAACCAGCAAGTATGATCGCGTCGGGATCATTTTTTTTTATGGCTAAACTTGTGGCTTTCACCAAGTTATAATAATTTTCAGCGGATGGTATATTATCCCTAGCCTTTGCCATTCCTGTCCCATATATCCACTCATTCCATATTTCATAATATTTTACTCGACCCTTGAATCTTTTCGCTGTCCAAGAAGCATAATTGGCGAAACCTTTTATAGCTTCATCTGACGTTGGATATTTACCAAAATCATAATTCATGTTGCCATAGGCTAAAATTACCATACCATTGACATTATAACTTTTAGAATTCATAAAGGCAAAGTCGGCTTGTTGAAGAGTTCTATCAACCTTATATTTATTTTTAACTTTTTCAACTTTTGACCATGTATAGTCATCTCTAAACGAGGTGAAACCATACTGTTGCAACAATTTCAAATATGTAACACTATCATACTTGTATCGATCTAAATGTGTACCAACACCGATTTCAAAGGAAGCATTTGAGAAGAACGGTAATAGGATAAGCATGATACTATATTTAACTTTATTCTTTATCATTTTTTCAAGCTCTTTTATTTAAATGCTCGTTAATAATATTGTTAACTTCAAGCGCTGATTTTGACCATGAGAATCGACTGGCATTTTCTCGGCCTCTCTCAATTAGTTCGTCACGTATGTTTTTATTGTTTTCTAATTTTAATATAGCCATCACGATTTCGCTTGTTGATTCAGGATTGAAATATAATACGCTATTACCAAGCACCTCTGGCATAGAAGCTCTATCTGAAGAAATTACCGGACACCCACAATATTGTGCTTCCAAGGGAGGAATACCAAAGCCTTCATAAAGAGAAGGAAAAATAAAACCATAGGCATTTGTATATAAATTGGCCAACTCTACATCACTAACTCTTCCTAGAAACTGGATTCGATCATCATTGGACACATGTTCTATACCATTAAATGCCTGTGCTTTGTCACCTATTATTTTAAGGGAGAGACTTCCTGTATAGCCAGAAAATGCTTGAATTAAAGTATGAAAATTTTTATGGAAATTTTGTGATGAAACAGCTAATAGGTATTTATTTTCTCTGTCAGTTATTGCTGCTTGTATCTTTTTTATTTCATTTGTAACAGCATTATATACAACTGACACTTTTCCATAATCCAGATTGTAATAATTACTTATCTCCTTACGTGAAAATTCGCTAACAGTGATAATTTTCCTGCTACCTTTGATGATAAGAGGCGTTATAACCCTATATAACATTCTAAATTTCAGGGAATAACTTCGAGGGTACTTAATATATGTAATATCATGTAATGTAATAATTTTATTATGATATAAGACTGGAGCAGTATTGCATAGGTTCAATAATAGCGGATTACCTCTCCTGTAAAGGAAAAATGGCAACGTAATCTGCTCCCAAAAATGACCACAACCACCATTAGCTTCCAAAATATTAATTCCATTCAAAGACTCGATATCGACAATATCACTAATTGAAGGAACTAAAAAAATTATATCATCTCTTTGGTTTGCCAATTCTTTTGCTATTTCCCTGGCAAAACGCTGTACTCCCGTAATTTTCTGAGTAAAGAATCTAGCATTAACATATATCACAGGTTCCCCTTACACTTAGATGTGAACGCTTTAATTAGTTTTGTTGTATTTTATTCGTATTTTCTATTACTTCACAATAAGCTTTAACATAATTGTTCATTATATTTTCTTGCGTGAATTGTTTGCTGAAATTATTTGCTCTTTCTGAAAGCCTAATATATTCAGGACAACATGAGTCTGGAAGTGTTTCAACAAGAGTAGTAAGTGCACCCGCACTTTCTATATTGAATAAAAAACCGGTCTCTCCGTGTCTGATAATTTCAGCAATCCCCCCCCTACAACTTCCCAAGACAGGTATACCATATGCGTATGACTCGATAACAACCCTACCCAATGGCTCATTCCATATTGACGGAACTACAGTATAGTCAAGTGTTGGGAAAAATTTCTCTGTATCAACTAACCCTAAGAACTCTACATTTAAACATTTGTATTTATTTTGAAGATAAGCCATATAGCTTTCCTCTGCTTTGCCTGCCACTTTAATGACTATGCTCCGTTTAACCGCAATCATTTCATCTAAGAAATACTCAATTCCTTTCGCCTTTTCAACTCTACCAATAAATCCTAACACAATAGACCTTTTATTAATGACTTTGCTTGGCTTACCTGTGATTGGTATAGGATTATATATTACATATGATTTGGCATTTTTGAAATAATTATGATTTTCATGCAGCGAATAAATATAGTTACTAATACCGATAACTGCATCAACTTTCTGTGACTTTTTTTTCTTTAACCAAGAAAATGCGTAAGCTTTAAATTCCTCTGGAGATGTATTTTCCCCATTACAAAACAATGTTCCATTGGGGTTCAAAAGATAATAATCACGAGTAGTATGTATTATTTTTATTCTTTTTTGTTTGCACCACGTCCATATGGAAACTGAAAATCCAGCTAAATTATTAGTGTGTACTATATCGAATTCTTCTCCTTCAAATTGTCTTTTAACAATATACTTCATTAGAAAATTATTAATATCGATAACATGCCAAATGAATTTTGAAATGCTTTTTTTCCCTTTTTCATTGATCCAATAAATATTTTTTAAAGGGAAGCGTACAATTCTCACGCCATTTATTAACTCCTCTTTAATTCCCTTACCTTCGTGCAAAGTTGCAACCGTTACAGTATTACCATATAATACAAGAGTTTCAGCTAATAACTGAACCGACTTTTCAGCACCACCTATTCGATAAGGGTAGTATAATGAATTGAAAATTAAAACCTTCATGGGAATTTTTCTCTGCTGCTCTGTTAGATAAGCAAATCACTTTAAATTACTAATATCCTTTTGCAAATACTTCTTTTGAAAAATAACACCAACAAGAATACCTGCAAATGGTGCATAAAAAACTGATTCAAAAAGATTGTATGTAAGGCCGCCGATAAATACGCATAATGAGCACAAGTAGTACTCATTTTTTATTAAACCAGTTTCGAAGCTTGCTGAAAAATATCTAGCTAAGAAAAGAATAACTAGTATGACACTAGGAATGCCAGCAATGATATATAAATAGACAAAAGCATTATCTGCCGCATTGTAATTTTGTGCATCAAAAAAAAGCGCTGGGGTACCGATTGCGCCGAATCCCTTGCCAAAAATTAGATCTATATTATCTTCTAGCAGTCGTATAGCCGCTGGCCAAGTCTCATACATGCGCATCAAGAAAGTATTAGTAATGTAACCACCTCTGTTACCCGTTACACTAAACATGCAAATATATGTAAATATGATAGATATTAAAACAATTAGTTTTGACATTAAATTTGTTAGTACTGCTGGTAGTAGTAGTAACAAGGACAAGAAACCAAATGTTATTATTGCCGTTTTAGTTGTTGTTAAATATATTGCGTAAAAGAATAGAGGTATTAGCATTCCAAAAGGGATCCATAATTTACGCTGCACAAAATCAAATAAAACAAAAAAACCACTTATCATTATTATCGTAGCTGCATCAAACGACGCTCCTGTAAAACCAGGTATACGAGAAATACCATTAGTAGTCCAATCTCGCGAAAGAACCTTTTCATGCCCTCCAATATTTAATACTCCTCCTACCCAAGGTGCACCAAAATGATTCACATATATAACCCCCAGTGCAGATATAATCGATAAATATATAAAAAACTTATTTCCATAAAATATCTTGCTAAATAAGACATCAGCAAATGCAATACAATAAATAAAAGGAATAAATATATAGATTGCAAAGATAACTTGTATTAGCTTAGTATTTATAATTCCAATAATTAAATACAATACAAACATCATCGTTAGCATTAAGACGGCTGGCTTGCGTAAAAGTGCCCCTATCCAGCGCACGATCAATAACGCCGTCATTAATAAAACCCCACTATAGTTTATAGCTGGCAAAATCAAACCAATTGGACCGGCAAATGATTTAATTATAATAAACCAAATAAATATGGGATATGCCAATCTGATATAAAGTTTGTGCATAATTGATAGCCAGTTAAATTACTTCCTTTTTGATAATTCAAAGCACAGTAGCACACATAAAAGTTATGCTACTGCGCGCTTAATTTATTTTTTTACATCATCCGAATAAGAATATCCGTAGTGGTTATATCCATAACTGTAGTAACTACTAGCCTTTTTAACTACTCCGTTTAAAATACAGCCTTTGACGTTAACTCCACTTTGCTCAAAACGTTTAACACTCACTTCAATTTCTTTTACTGTATTTTGCTCAAATCGAGCAACAAGTAAGGTAGTGCCTGCATAATTACCGATAATTGCAGCATCTGTTACAGCCAAAATTGGAGGCGTATCTAATATGACAAAATCATATAGTTTGCTAACTTGCAATAATATCTCACCAAAACGTTTGTGCATCAATAATTCTGCTGGGTTTGGTGGTACCATTCCTCTTGGAATAAAATCAAAACCTGCGGATTCAACTTTTTTTATAGATTGTTCAATACTCGTTTTTCCCGATAAAAGGTCCGACAATCCATGGTCATTATTCATATTAAATAGTTTATGAGTATATCCTTTGCGCAAATCTGTATCAATAAAAAGAACTTTTTTTCCAGTTTGGGCAATCACCGCTGCAAGGTTAGAACTTACAAACGTTTTTCCTGCATTCGGGCTTGCTCCGGAGATCATTAACACATTATTTCTTGCTTCCATCATGGCGAAATGAAGACTTGTTCGCAATCCTCTAATAGCTTCTACGGCAAGATCAGCAGGATTATCGACTGCAAGAAATCCATTTATTTCACTTTGTTGCTTCTTACGCCAACCATGTGATTGAGCTATATTTTTAGAAAATGTTTCGGAAATAGGAATACTTGCATAGACATTTATTCCTAAATCTTCCAATTGTTCTGGCGATTCAATTCCACGGCGTAAAAACACGCGCAATACTACCAACCCTACTGCAATCATAGAGCCTAGTACGATCCCAATTAAAACAATCAACACTTTTTTTGGCTTGACCGGTTTAGGCTGTGTTACCGCATTATCAATGATTCTTACATTACCAATAGCACTAGATTTAGCGATATTTAATTCTTGCTGTCTATTAAGTAACTGCATGTAGACAGCTTGACCAGATTCAACATCCCTGCTCAACCTTAATATTTCTTGCTGGGTCTCGGGCATTGCCGAAACTCGTTTGTTCAACTTCGCTCTTTCATCTTGTAAAGTCTTTCTTTTTTCCATCAATGCCCGATAAGTAGGATGCTCTTTTGTATATAACTGAGAAATCTCTGACTCACGAAATGTTAATTCATTAAGTTGATTATCGACATTGACAATCTGATCTAGTACTGACTTCGCCTCAAGGGACAAATCGACTGAGTCACTTTTACGCCTAAACTGGTTCAGTTTATCTTCTGCAAGATCCAAATCACTACGAACCTTTGGAAGTTGCTGATTTAAAAAATCTAAGCTTTTCGCATCTTGTGCCGCTTGTCGAGATATATTTTGAACAAGATAGTTATCACTTATACTATTGATTATTTTTTCAATTAACTGTGGGTTTTCCCCAGTAATCGAAAGGCTTAATATTCCAGTATCTTTTCCTTGATCTGATACAACGAAAGCTTCTTGTAAATTTTTGATGGCCTGAAGATGGCTAACGTAACTTACTGAGAATTTTGTTCCCGGAGATGCATCAATACTATCGACTTTAAGAGTAACACCTTTTGCATTTAATAAATCACCCGTTTTAGCTTCTAAATCGAATGAATCTGACGACAAACGATAATGATTTTTATCTTTAACCGTGAGTGTTAACTCTGGTATATTTTCATCTTTATCATCTATATATAAGCGAGAAATAACAACCGAACCTGGTTTATCCCCCTTCAGTCTCTCCCAACCACGCCCAAAAATAGGGAAATATTGCTGCTCAACATCAACCTGAAGATTAAGATCATCAACAGTTTTTCCTAGTACCATTCTTGATTGCAATAAAGCAATTTCGGGAGCTGACTGGGGCTGACTATCAGGAAGCATTTGACTTAAATTGCTTAATATTGCATTCGCTTGCTTTTGCTCTACTTGTATCAATGCATCGGCTTGATATACTGGAGTAGCGAATAATGCATAAATAAGCGCTATAAGAGTAAACAATGATGTAACCGATATAATCAATTTTCGATGATCAATTAACTCACCAATTAATCGCCCAAAATCTACTTCATCAGACTCTTTCACAATGTTTTTTTGTTTTAACAATGACATGCCTTATTTCCTGATAATTATGCACCCAGTTTTTCAGCCCAAAGCTTACCGGCCTGTTCAATCAACTGATATACCGAAGCAAAAGCTTCTTCGCTTTTGCGATAAGGGTCAGGTATTTCCCGTTGTTCAAGCCAATGTCCGAATAACATTGTTTTCCCACGAGCCTCAGGTGCAATTTTGCTGATCTGTTCGATATGCCCTTTTTCCATTACTAATATTAGATCATATTTACGCGCTAAGGATGGTGTGAGTTGCCTTCCTAAATGGCCATCCAATGAAATCCCATGCTTGGTTGAAATATAAATAGCACTTTCATCAGCTGCATGCCCTACTAACGCGCCCGTTCCAGCTGAGTCTATTTTTTTGTGTGGCAACGCTTTGCGTAAATATCGCTCGCCTATTGGCGAGCGACAAATATTTCCGGTACATACGATCAGAATTGAATCAAACATAATTATGGCCATGTCCTGATAAATTTAACTGTTTCTGTCATATCATGTACACCGCTTATAGTCGGTACAAGTTGCGACACAACCCTATTCCAACGAACAACAGGTGCCGTTGTAACATAAACAATGTCATATGGCTGTAATTGGAACTCAGTACCAAGGACCATTGCTGAAGCATCTTGGGCATTCAACTGGTAAATATTTGCGATTTTTCCTTGTTTATCTCCTCTCAACTGGCGGATAACAAAGACGCCAGTCGCATCACTCATTGCCTGCGACATTCCTTCTGCATTTCCTAATGCTTCAGCTAGTGTCATTCCGCTACGATCCATTTTCATCGTACTCTGCTTCATGACTTCGCCCATAACAAAAACTTTTAGATCATCATTGCGAGGAACAAAAAGAATGTCACCAGGATAAAGTAAATGGTTTTGTGTCAAGTCTCCTTTCTGCATTAATGCATACAATGAGACTTTTGTGTCTTTTCCGTTATGAGTTAGTATTACATTTCGCCAGTCAGCATCAGGAGCCAGTCCACCTGCAGCGTTAATAGCGTCCATTACAGTTAAAGGAATGTTCGTTATAGGCTGTTGTCCTGATTTTGCCACCTCACCAGTCACATAGACTTTTTGCGAACGAAACGCTGCAACACTGACATCAACCTGCGGGCTTTCAATATAAGTGGTCAAGCGGCTGGCTATATCCTGGCGTACCTGGCTCAGTGTTTTCCCCGCCACCTGCACCTTACCGATATATGGGTAGAAAATGGTGCCATCGGAGTTGACCCAGTTACCAGTGTCGCTGGCGCTACGGTATTGCCCTGCAGGTGTTGTCAGCTCCGGGTGATCCCAAACAGTAACCATCAATACATCGCCAACACCAATGCGATATTCATAACTGCGCAGTAAATTATCCAATTGTGGGTTTGGACGAGCAAGAACGGTCTCTGGACGAAGCTGATCGATCAGCCCCGGAGTCATAGGATACACATTGACCAGTTTATCCAGATCGTAGTCACTGTCCGGAAGCTCAACCACATTCTTACGCAGGCTATTTAATCCTTGTCCTGGAATAATGGTACAACCCGATAAAAACCCAATTGCCAACGCTAATGCCGAAAATCTAACAAGTTTTTTCTTCATAATGTCACATCATTAGTAAAACAAGATTTGCCAATTCCTGAGCAGCTGTCATAGCCGTTGCTTCCCTGCCGGCCTATGGAGAGATAAAAGCTGACTGCATCCTGCAGCGCTACCACTCCCTCTCCCCTGTTTTCAGCATTCAGCCTTATAAACTAAACGGTATCTCTATCCCTGCACTGGCCCCAACGTCGTCGCTGTCACTGTTGTTAGCGTTGGTGTACCACAGGGAGGTATTCAGACGTACCGACTGATAAACGTCTCCACTCCAACCAAGCTGAACACCTTTAAGCGTGTCAGAATGAGGAAATGCTTTGTTAATTGTTTGCTCTTTAGGATTGACTTTGGCATAAACCAGACGTGTGCTCCAGCGTTGGTTATCCTCAGTAATCAGTTCAACCTTGCCAGCGAACAATTGACCATCCCCCCCCATCGCATCACCCAGCGGATACCCTTGTTGGTAGTAACCGTCTTTATAGATGTGGTGGGTATAGCTGTAATTGGTCCGGCTCATATTTGTACGCGTATCATGCGCTTCCAGGTACCAGTTTACGGCATCTTTTCCCCAGCCGTGGTGCCCTTCAATCCCGCCGAGGAACATATTTGCCGATGGCAGGTAACCAGCCTCATCTTCACCGATCATTTGCCCGTAGAAACTGACCGGCCAGCCGAGAGTTGGTTCGAGTTTAAATTTAAAATCAAATCCGGCCAGCTGGTTCCCCGGCTCATTATCGGTACCGGTATTATCCTGCCCAGTAAAACCATCCCAGAAGCTGCTAAGGGATTGCGGTCGCCCTTCCCCTCCCCACTGCATTATCCGCGATGCACCTAATTCCAATGACTGGAACGGCGTAAAGGTGAAACGACCGCCGATAATTTTAGTGTGTGGGACAGCAGTGTACTGATTCATTTGGCTGGCAGAGATCTGGTACTGCCATGGGCCTATCCAGCGTAACCACCATGTTTCCGGCGCCGCCTGCTCTGCCCGCTGCATCAGGAAGCCGGTCATCGGCCGCATCGCGTCCCCGCGGATCAGACTCCCTTCATACCCAGGCCCCCACCACTGCGGAACCTGACCAAAGGAAAGCCACTGATTCCAGAACTTCACCGCGCCGTAGGCGCCGTTGGCGTTGAAGCGAGAGCCGTTGCTGATCCGCTCTCCCCCTTCGACGTTACCCTGCAGGTGGACATCCCACCACTCGCCGCTATTGTTAAACGCCAGGCCTAACGAGTTATCTGCCGGCTGCGTCTGGCCAAACCCCTGCGGGGTGCCCGGCTGGTCGGTCGAGGTATAACCGGTGACGCGGAAATCGGCTTTTAAAGCAGACAGTCGCTGGTTGATACGGGCCAGAACTACTTGCTCAGATGAATAGGACGGTTTGGCCTTTTTTAGCGCCCGGGCGATCTCTTCCTGACTCAACGGCCAGGTCGACAGGCTCAGATGGATGACCCCGCGATCGGAAAGCCAGGCAAGGTCGTTACGCAGATCGTTATCATTTACCACTAACCCGGCCGCGTAAGCCTGGGCTCCCAGGGAGGAAAGCAAACCCAGCGTCACGGCAATGCGCGCAATTTTTATCATTGTACAAGATCCATTTTCAGCCCCGCTGTCGTATCTCAATGAGAATGAGGGGAATAGCAAGATAGAAAGCGCTCGCGGCACCAGCTGACTTCACTGTGCAACACCGGCGAGGCAAGTACAGTTACCCTAAGCTGCTCGTAACCATTATCACATCCACCAAGCTCACAATGTAGGCGAATTTTACCCTACAGGCTATCGATGAGATGGGAAAATTAATGTCCAGGTGATATCAGCAGCCGCTCCTGACCAACTTCTGAGGATATCCGTGGAAGATGGATAGATAATCTGATGAGGGTATTCATCCTGACTAGGTCGATTTTTACAGCCGTTGAACAGGAGCCATTGTACAGCAGCAAGCGGCTTCAGCGACGCTACCGCCCCTGGCTTCACAGCTACCAGCGCACTGACTACCTGAACGACTTATTTTATCGACCTGTGGATGAATAATTGGTCAGGCCTTTATTTTTTGCGGCGTTAAGTTTACGGGATTTCGGTCACAATTGGGAGTCTTGTTACCGAATATCTGCCATTTAATACCGCCTGCTCTTTTATTGGCAAAAATAAGCGGTCAACACTTAAGATTATTCACTAAGTTAAACGGCCAGACAGCGTCCCGTTGTTGCTAACCTATCAAGGATGAAGCTAACCATCTGTAAAAAAAGATCTTTTACGTTAATGTCGCGTCATTCAAAAATCAGATGATGGCGTCTAAGTCAACTACAATTTCTAATAGTTTCCTGGTAACGGAATATTCAGCAGACGTGCTCCAGGTTCTTTCTCAGCGCATTTAAGAAACGTCTGAACACGGCTATATCCAGGCAAATATGCAATAGCAATGTAGTAGCACTTCATTATTTCATAAATATGAATTATCAATTGCCCGGCATATAGTAGATTATTTTCTTATTTGACTAATTTACCAGCGAAAACTTAATTTCCCCTGTAAAACAAATGGCATTTACCAGGCCTGCTTGTGCAGATCGTTTCGGGTAAAGGGTTTATCCAGCGGCCCAACCGCGGTGGCGATTTCCCCCAGCAGGGACTGGGTCGGCGCTTTATTGCCGCTATGTAACAGGATAAGCGGAACCATCACCAGGCACGCGACGCCGCCCCAGGAAATATTCACGCTATCCGAATGGGTGGTACGTTTTTGCAGCAGCAGGAACAAAGCGCTGCCGGCAGCACCCAGCAGCAGGCCAGCGATCACTTCCGAGACGGAATGCGCATGGATGACCAGCCGTGAATACCCCACCACCGCGGCTAAAACATAGCCAGTGGCGACCGCTGCTTTTTGCACACCCGCCGAAAAACGAGCACTGAGCAGCCATAAGAAGATAGGCCAGAAGGCCGCGGAGAGCGCTGAGTGGCCGCTGAAGCCGGTGTAATCCAGCTCACGAATACCCAGTCCCCAGCCCATAAAGGCCAGTTTGGAGGCGCAGACGATGGCGCCGGTGATGCCGAACAGCAAACTCCACTGCCACGCCAGCAACCGCGACGTTTTACGCAGCATCAGGACAATAAACAGCGCCGCTGCGCTGGGCAGCAAAACGGTGCTATCGCCAAAAAATGAGATGAGTTGCCAGTTCATATACCTGTGATCCTTCGATGATGTCCACTGCCGTGCTCAGGGATTATCCATAATGTCTGTACCAGCTCGCATGCCAATTCATTTCACATTTTTATGCATGCAAGTGAGATGTTTAAAGCGGAAACATGATCGCAGTCAAGTTTTATTTTTGGCTGACGTTGACCGCTTTCCCTGCACTTTAGGAATTGTCGCACTAAGTGACTATTCATAAAGCATTATTGCCGCTACTCCGACCATTGCACCACAGAGGCCAGAGACAAACTACCAGAAGTCTCCGAAGCCATACGTTTCTTTACAATCGTTATAACATTCACGTTATGAATAAATTCTGCATAACGTTATGAGCGGCAAGACGGATGTTCAGAGCCTGCCGCTCGGTCTCAGGCTGGCGTTCAGGCCAGCAGTTTTTTGATGCTTTCGCGGAATTTGGCGCCCTCTTTCAGGTTACGCATTCCGTAGGTGACGAAGGCCTGCATATAGCCCATTTTCTTACCGCAGTCATAGCTTTCGCCAGTCATCAGCATCGCGTCGACGGACTGCTTCTTCGCCAGCTCGGCAATGGCGTCGGTCAGCTGGATGCGCCCCCAGGCGCCCGGCTCGGTGCGCTCCAGTTCGGCCCAGATATCTGCCGACAGCACGTAGCGGCCCACCGCCATCAGGTCGGAGTCCAGAGTCTGCGGTTCGTCCGGTTTTTCAATAAACTCGACGATACGGGCTACCTGCCCTTCCGCCACCATCGGCTCCTTGGTCTGGATCACAGAGTATTCGGAGAGATCCCCCGGCATGCGTTTCGCCAGCACCTGGCTACGGCCGGTCTCGTTAAAGCGGGCGACCATAGCGGCGAGGTTATAGCGCAGCGGGTCAGCGGTGCCGCCGTCGAGAATGATATCCGGCAGGACCACCACAAACGGGTTGTCCCCGACGACCGGGCGGGCGCAGAGGATGGAGTGGCCCAGACCCAGCGGCTGCGCCTGGCGCACGTTCATGATGGTTACGCCCGGCGGACAAATGGCCTGGACTTCCGCCAACAGCTGGCGCTTCACGCGCTGCTCAAGCAGGGCTTCCAGCTCGTAGGAGGTATCAAAGTGGTTTTCCACCGCGTTCTTCGAGGAGTGCGTCACCAGAACAATCTCTTTGATCCCGGCGGCGACGATTTCGTCAACAATGTACTGAATCATTGGCTTATCAACGATCGGCAGCATCTCCTTTGGAATTGCCTTTGTGGCCGGCAGCATATGCATGCCTAGTCCTGCGACCGGAATAACCGCTTTCAAATTCGCCATATTCATCTTCACCTGTTTGGTTGCAAAACACGCGGTTTTGCAAAATTGTACATGTCACAAATCCATTGAAACTGATAATACACGGATACTGCCCGGGCATCTGCCCGCCAAATTCTTAAATTCACTGTCACGTAAAAGAATACACATAACTCCCTTTTACCAACAGTTAGAAGTGAGAATAATCTTATTCTCGATCAGGTTATTCAGCGGCGCGTTTCTCTGCGCTGTGCAAAGTGGCCGAGATCCCCGCCCACAGGGCGCGGCAAGGCGCCAGGGCTGCCGTGCCGCACCTATGCCCGCAAAGAATAGGTATAGATAATAAATTTACCCACGCAATATATTTCAGCATTTACCGCTGGACAGGTCGCTATACAAGCCATAATCGGCGGAATAAAACCAGGAGCCGCCCTATTCTGCGCCCCCTTTATGAGTTGAATTATGCCGATTTTGCGAGGGATTACGCTCTTCCCCCATAGCGTAAGCATCACCTCTCGCTGCGACGAGCTGTGTCACAACGCCGCTTTTGCGCCCTGTCGGAAACCCAGCGGCAGACGTTCTGATATTGGCCCGCTTATTCCAGGGCAACCGCCATGGTGTTATTTTTTCACTGTTCTTTACCGGAACATAATTCTTATCGGTTCGCTTAATCTGCTGGAAATATATCCACCCATGGCAGGGCGCTATCCGCGTCGTTATTGCATTTTATACTCATCTTATCCATGATCGTGGTAACACATACCGCAGTCGTACAGGTTTTAATACATATGGAATGGATTGCCGATCCGTCAATCTGGGCAGGTCTCGTCACGCTGGTCGTGATCGAACTGGTGTTAGGTATCGATAACCTGGTCTTTATCGCTATCCTCGCTGAGAAGCTCCCGCCCGCCCAGCGCGACCGCGCGCGGATCACTGGCCTGATGCTGGCGATGGTGATGCGTCTCCTGCTGCTGGCCTCTATCTCCTGGCTCGTCACCCTGACCAAACCGCTGATTGTTTTTCACGACTTCAGCTTCAGCGCCCGCGATTTAATTATGCTGTTCGGCGGCTTGTTCCTGCTGTTTAAAGCGACCGTCGAGCTTAATGAGCGGCTGGAGGGAAAAGACAGCGATAATCCCACCCAGCGCAGAGGGGCCAAATTCTGGGCCGTGGTGGCGCAGATCGTGGTGCTCGACGCTATCTTCTCGCTCGACTCGGTGATCACCGCGGTCGGCATGGTCGACCACCTGGCGGTGATGATGGCCGCCGTGATCATCGCTATCAGCCTGATGCTGATGGCCAGCAAGGCGCTGACGCGCTTCGTTAACAGCCACCCGACCATCGTGATCCTCTGTCTGAGCTTCCTGCTGATGATCGGCTTCAGCCTGATTGCTGAAGGCTTCAGCTTTATTATTCCGAAAGGCTATTTATATGCGGCAATTGGCTTCTCGGTGATGATTGAAGCCCTTAACCAGCTGGCGCTGTTTAACCGCCGTCGCTTTCTCTCCGCCAATATGACGCTGCGTCAGCGCACCACCGAGGCGGTAATGAATCTTTTGAGCGGGCAGAAAGAAAAAGCTGAACTGGATGCTGACACGGCGTCGCTGGTCGCCGATCAGGACCATCATCCGTTGTTTAATCCGCAGGAACGGCTGATGATTGAGCGGGTGCTGAACCTGAATCAGCGCAGCGTCAGCAGTATTATGACCTCCCGCCATGATATCGAGCGCATCGATCTCAGCGCGCCGGAGGAAGAGATCCGCAGCCTGGTGGAAAAAAATCAGCACACCCGCCTGGTGGTCACCGGCGGGAAAGATAATGAAGACCTGCTGGGGGTGGTGCATGTTATCGACCTGCTCCAGCAGTCCCTGCGCCAGGAGCCGCTGGATCTGCAGGCGCTGGTGCGCCAGCCGCTGGTCTTTCCGGAGGGGTTACCGCTCCTCTCCGCCCTTGAGCAGTTTCGTCAGGCCCGCACCCATTTTGCCTTTGTGGTGGATGAGTTTGGCTCCGTCGAGGGGATTGTGACCCTGAGCGACGTGATGGAGACCATTGCCGGTAATCTGCCCAACGAGGTGGAGGAGATCGACGCCCGGCACGATATTCAGCACCATCCGGACGGTTCGTGGACGGTCAACGGCCATATGCCGCTGGAGGATCTGGTGCAGTATGTTCCGCTGCCGCTGGATGATAAACGTGAGTACCACACTGTTGCCGGTCTGCTGATGGAGTATCTGCAGCATGTGCCGCAGGTGGGAGAGACCATTGAGATTGACGGTTATACCCTGCGTACGCTGCAGGTCGACAGCCATCGGGTGCAAAAGGTGCAGATCGTTCCGCCGGCAAAGCAGGATGAGCTGGATTATGAGGTGTAATCGTCAGGCATAAAACGGCCCGGGGTATCCCGGGCGGTGGGACGGCTAATCAAACCCATGCCTGATGGCGCTTCGCTTATCAGGCCTACGGGATGGCGACACAAACCGGGGGATTACCTCCCGCTGCACATCCCAGGCCGGGTCAGGCGTAGCCGCCGCCCGGCATCAATGTGACATCACACCTGGACGACATGCTCACATCACAGGGAATTGATGCTCTACAGCCGCCATACTGCCTGATGGCGCTTCGCTTATCAGGCCTACGGGATAGCGACACAAACCGGGGGATTACCCCCGCCGCACAACCCAGGCGGGGTCAGGCGTAGCCGCCGCCCGGCATCCACGCGACATCACACCTGGACGACATGCTCACATCACGGGGAATTGATGCTCTACCGCCGCCACACTGCCTGATTGCGCTTCGCTTATCAGGCCTACGGGATGGCGACGCAAACCGGGGGATTCCCCCCTGCCGCACAACCCAGACTAGGTCAGGCGTAGCCGCCACCCGGCATCAACGTGACATCACACTTTTACGACATGCTCACAGCCCGGTAGTCCCGGGCTGCTAGTCTGGACGATTACAGCTTATCGAGCAGCTTTTTGGCGTCTTTGCTCTCTTTGCTGCCTTTATTACGTTCGACCCAGTCGTTGAGGCGCTGCTTCGCTTCATCCTGCAGCTGTTTACGCAGGATCTGGTCCACCTGCAGGCTGTAGCTCAGCGACTGCCAGTCGCCATAGATGCGCAGCGGGATGGCGGTCTGCTTCAGGCGGTCGATAAGCTTGCCCTCACCTTTCCAGCCGCCGAGCACGCGCACGTTAAAGCGCATATCGCAGTTCTCTTTCTGCAGATCGAGCTGTCCTTCGCCGGTCATTGCCATCACGTCGGACTGCCCCTGCACGCGGTTCAGCGTCACCAGCCCGTTATCCAGCGTCAGCTCGCTGCTCACGGCATCCAGCCGGGTGGCGTTGTCATAGTTTTCCTGCGCCCGCACGTTGGTGCTGCGCTCCACGGCCTGCTGCACCAGCTGCTGGAAGTTAAGCCCTTCGGTACGGGTATCCGTCATCTGGATCTGCGCCTGGCCCTGCCAGCGACGGCGGAAATCATTCGCGTCAATGCGCGCTCCGGAAAACTCGCCGGTCAGCGACAGCTTGCCGGTCAGGCTTAAGGAATAGTTGAAGGCTTTGATCAGTGAACCGATCTCCACGTTCTGCAGCGCCGGCTGGAACGTCGCCTGCGGCGTGTCGCCGCGGGCATCAAGGGTGCCGGGGAGGGAAAGCTGGCCGCCGTCGAGGTTGCCCTGCATTTTGCTGACCGTCAACAGACCCTGCTTATTGCTGATCTCGCTCTGCACCTGGGTGAAGTTCAGGCCGCGCCACTGCAGCTGGTCGGCGCTCAGGGCCATCCGGCCGGTAAAGCCGCGCAGGCTCTGGTAATCTTCGCGCTCATCGCTGTCGGCGATCACCGGACGCAGCGGGCGCGTCTGGCTCTGGCCCTGCTGGCTGGCGCTGCTGTCGGTCGCCGGCGAAGAGGACGCCAGCAGACTGTCGAGATTCAGGGTGGTGGCGTGCAGATCCAATGACCAGTCCGGGCGGTCTCCCAGCACCACGCTGCCGTTGCCGGTGAGGGTGCTGCCGCTGGCCATCAGGTTCAGATTATCAAAGCGCAGGGTCTTGCTATCTTCCTGCCAGCTGGCCTGCAGACTCCCCTGACCATTGATGCCGTCGGGGGGCAGCTCGGCGCCGCGCAGCTGCCAGCTGAGCTGGCTAAAGTCGGCTTTTAACGAATGCGGATAGTCGCCGCCCTGCACGGTGGCGGAGAAGTTCAGCGCCAGGTCGCGCTGGTCGCGGTTGACGCGGCCGGAGAAATCGACGGTGGCCCGGTGGTTCTCATCCTGCTCCATCTGCAGGCGGATATCGCGCACGGTCACCTGCTCGCCGTTTTCATGCTGGAAGAAGAGCACGCTGTCGGCCACCTGCAGCTGTCGCACGTCGTAGGACCATCCGCGGTCCTCCGGGGCCAGCGGCAAAGTATTGTCATGCGGCACCACTGGCGCCGCGCTGTCGCGAACCGCCTCGGTTTTCGGGGTCAGCTGGATCACCGCCCCCTTGAGCATCACCTGCTTCACCTGCAGCTGGTGCGAAAGCAGCGGCAGCAGCGCCACGTCGAGGCGCATGTTGTCGGCGCGGATCACCGGCTCTTCAGCGCCTCTGGCGGTCAGCGTCATGCGCCCGCTGAGAATGCTGAGCTGCGGCCAGACGTGCCAACGCAGCGGGCCATCGAGTTCAAGCTGATAACCGCTGCGCTCTGCCACCTCATGCACCATATAGGCGCGAAAATCGTTGGGATTGACCAGCAATACCAACGAGGTAAGCCCGGCGACAATGACCGCCAGCAGGATCATCAGCGTTGTCAGTATTCGTCTCATGGCACCCTCAGCAACACCCCGTTGACGTTATCAATCCTTGTCGATTCGGCTCGCCACCGCGCCCTGCTGGTCGCGATATTTGGCGTCTTCACGGCGGTTATATGGCCGGGCCGCCGGGCCCGATAATGGTTCAAAGCTCAGCGCGCCGATGGGCATCCCCGGGCGCAGCGCCAGCGGCAGCTTGCCGGAGTTGTAGAATTCCAGCACGATGCAGCCGGACCAGCCCGGGTCGATGCGGTGCGCGGTCACGTGCACCATCAGCCCCAGGCGCGCCAGCGAGGAGCGCCCGTCAAGCCAGCCCACCAGGTCGGCAGGCAGGGTGACCGACTCATAGGTCACCGCCAGCGCCAGTTCGCCCGGATGCAGGAAAAAGGCCTCCCCTTCCGGCAGAACGATCTCTTCGCTCATCACGCGGTCCAGCGCGGCGCTCACCTCGGCCTTCGGGCCGCTTAAATCGATAAACGGCGCCGTGTGGCCGCGGAAGGTGCGGAATTTATTACCCAGCCGTACATCAACCGTCGCGCCATTAATACGCTCAACGGGCGGGCGCGGATTGATGGCCAGTCGCCCTTCATCCAACCAGGCTTCGATATCTCGGTCACACAGACGCATGGGCTTTCTCCTTATAAGGCTGCTTCCCGCACGCTTCGCGGCGGAGAGGGCAACAGGGCTACTCTTTGCACGTTACACAATTCGGCCAGGTTATTCAAAGAACTGACTGATTTTGGCCTTCAGAATATCAATCGCGATGCGGTTTTTGCCGCCGCGCGGCACGATGATGTCGGCATACTGCTTCGACGGCTCAATAAACTGCAGGAACATCGGACGCACGGTCTTCTGATACTGGGCCATCACCGAGTCCATGGAGCGGCCGCGCTCGTTAACGTCGCGCTTAATGCGGCGCATCAGGCAAATATCGAGCGGGGTGTCGACGAAAATAGAGAAGTTGAGCTCGTTACGCAGGCGCGCATCGGTCAGCAGCAGGATCCCTTCAAGAATAATCACCTTCTTCGGCTCGACGTGAATGGTGTTCGGCGTGCGGGTATGCTCGACGTAGCTGTAGACCGGCAGTTCAATCGGCTGGCCGCTTTTCAGCATCTGCAGGTGCTGGAACAACAGACTGTGGTCCATTGAGCTCGGGTGGTCATAGTTAGTTTTGACGCGCTCTTCCATCGACAGATGACTTTGATCTTTGTAATAGCTGTCTTCTGGAATGACGCCAATATGTTCGTCGCCAACTTGTTCACGCAATTCGCGATAGAGAGTACTGGCAATAAGACTTTTGCCAGAAGCCGATGCGCCGGCGATGCCTACAATGACGCACTGATGGGACATATCAGTCATAAATTTTTGCGACCTGATTAACCTGGATAGAGATGGAGGGTGGCGGCGGACCGCCAAACGCGGCAATTATAGGGATTTCAGCGCCCCGATACCAGTGGTATGCGCCCCGGACGGCTATTCCGCCGCCGGCCCCCAGTCATCGGTATACCAGATATGCAACAGCGCATAAGATCGCATCGGCTGCCAGCGGCGAGCATAGCGGGCGATGGCGGCCGGGGTCATTCCCGGAAAGCGCTGTTTAATCAGGTAGTCGTCCGGCAAAAAGATATCCTTCGCCTGCCAGCCGCGCAGGGCAAAATAACTGGCCGTCCAGCGGCCAATCCCGGGCAAAGCCTGCAATTGACGCAGCCCGGCGTCGAGATCCGCCGGCGCGGTCAGGGGCAGCTCGCCGCTGAGCGCCGCCCGGGCGAGGTGGATCAGCGCCTCCGCGCGGCGAAGCGGCATCCCCAGCGCCTTCAGCGCCTGCGCATCGGCCCGGGAAAGCGCCTCCGGCGTGGGGAATAAAACATAGCCGGGGGCGTCCGCCAGCGGTTCGCCCCAGCCGGCCGCCACTTTGGCGGTGAGCCGGGCGGCCATCGCCACGCTCACCAGCTGGCCGAGCACCGCGCGCACCGCCTGTTCGAAAGCGTCCAGCGCCCCGGGCAGGCGCAGCCCCGGCCGCGCCTGCGCCAGGTCGCCCAGCGTACGAGCGACCTGCTGCGGGTCGCAGGCCAGATCAAACAGCTGGCCAATTCGCGCATAGCAGATCTCCGCCACCGGCTGCAGCCCCGGGGAGAGCGTCACCCGCAGGCCCTGCGCCTCCTCGTCCGGCGCCAGATGAATCAGCCCGCCGTGGCCTGCTACGCGAAAGCTGCGGCTGTAGCCTCCGTCATGAAAACGCTCGACGCCGGCGACCGCGCGCGCCTGCAGAAAACCAACCATCCACCCCCAGTCGTAGGGCGGGGTCCAGGGTAACAGCACCATAAGCTCTCCTTTATATAGCGTTTCAATGATAGTCGCCCTACACCGTCAGCGCCTTGCTTTTAAATTCCGGTTGTCGGCATGACGGCGATCCGCTAAAGTCGCCCCCCTTCTTCACCGGCATGGGGATTTTGCAGACGATGTTTATTGGTTTTGACTACGGCACCGCCAACTGTTCGGTGGCCGTGATGCGGGAAAACAAGCCTCAGCTGTTGACGCTGGAAAACGGCAGCGCGCTGCTGCCCTCCATGCTCTGCGCGCCGACGCGCGAAGCGGTCAGCGAGTGGCTCTATCGCCATCACGAGGTGCCGACCCACAGCGACGCAAACCAGGCGCTGCTGCGCCGGGCCATCGCCGCCAACCGCGACGAAGACATCGAGGTGCTGCGCAACAGCGTGCAGTTCGGCCTCGCCTCCCTGCATCAGTATGTTGAAGATCCGGAAGAGGTCTACTTCGTCAAATCGCCAAAGTCCTTCCTCGGCGCCAGCGGCCTCAAGCCGCAGCAGGTGGCCCTGTTTGAAGACCTGGTCTGCGCCATGATGTTGCACATCAAGCTGCAGGCGGAAAGCCAGCTGCCCGAGCAGATCGACCAGGCGGTGATAGGCCGGCCGATCAACTTCCAGGGCCTCGGCGGCGACGAAGCCAACGCCCAAGCGCAGGGGATCCTTGAGCGGGCCGCCCTTCGCGCCGGTTTCCGCGATGTGGTCTTCCAGTTTGAACCGGTGGCCGCCGGGCTGGATTTCGAAGCCACCCTCAGTGAAGAGAAGCGGGTGCTGGTCGTCGATATCGGCGGCGGGACCACCGACTGCTCCCTGCTGCTGATGGGCCCGCAGTGGCGGGAGCGCGCCGACCGCCAGCAGAGCCTGCTCGGCCACAGCGGCTGCCGCATCGGCGGTAACGACCTCGATATTGCCCTGGCCTTCAAATGCCTGATGCCCCTGCTCGGCATGGGCGGCGAAACGGAAAAAGGCACCGCGCTGCCGATCCTTCCGTGGTGGAACGCGGTGGCGATCAACGACGTCCCGGCGCAGAGCGACTTCTACAGCACCGCCAACGGCCGTCTGCTTAACGACCTGCTGCGCAGCGCCCGGGATGCCGATAAAGTGGCCCTGCTGCTGAAGGTCTGGCGTCAGCGCCTGAGCTATCGTCTGGTGCGCAGCGCCGAAGAGAGCAAAATCGCTCTCTCCAGCGCGGACAGCGTCGAGACCGCGCTGCCGTTTATTCAGGACGAGCTGGCCACCGCCATCGCCCGGCAGGGGCTGGAAGCGGCGCTGGATCAACCGCTGAGCCGCATTATGGAACAGGTGCAGCTTGCCCTCGACAGCAGCCAGACCACCCCGGACGTGATCTATCTGACCGGCGGTAGCGCCCGCTCACCGCTGATCAAAAAGGCGCTGGCGGCCAAGCTCCCGGGTATTCCGCTGGCCGGTGGGGATGATTTTGGCTCAGTAACCGCCGGGCTGGCCCGCTGGGCGCAGGTGGTTTTCCGCTAGCCCTTGCCCGGCGCTGCCGCGCAGCAGGTCTGTCCTGATCGCGGCGTTGCAGATTACGCTGGAATATTCCTGGTCTCCCACGCAAAATGGCCTGTTCGTCCGGACAGGCCTGTCCACTTTCCTCCGCTTCCGGGGGCGTATTATCCATACCGTAGCCAGTCGTCTGCGGTCAGTAATCTTTGCATGCCGCAAGGGGGCGTGATTGAAAAGGGTGTCTGCGATCTTCGCAGCGGTCCGGCGTTGCCGGCCGCGGTTCCTGGCAGGCTGGCTGGTCAGCTGCGGATTGCTCTTGCTGCTGATCGCCCCGCAGGCGCAGTCGGCGCCCCGACAACTGGGAACAGATATCCCCGTCGAGTGGTACGCGGACGACAGCGGCCAGATGACCATCGATCGCTTTGCCGACCTGCCCGTGGACCAGCTCGCCACCACCCGGCAAATCCCCTCCTTCGGCTATTCACGCAAAACCCTGTGGCTGCGCAGCGAGCTGCCGGGTGATTGGTTTGCCGGCGAGTCGCGCTGGCTGCAGATTGGTCCCTCTTTCGTCGACCACCTGACTCTCTATTACCGGCCACTGGGCAGCGACGCGCCGTGGACCGCGCGGACCTTTGGCGACCGTGACATCGCCCGGGAGAGCGATCTCCACTATCGGGAAAGCGTGCTGATCCTCCCTCCGCCGCCCACCGCCGCCGGCTATGAGATGGTCTTTCGCCTGCAAAGCACCAGCACCCTGATCCTGCTGGCCTCCCTCTCTTCTCCGCAGGCCTATCTGCAGCGGGCCACCGCCGACACCGCCTTCTGGAGCTTCTATTTTGGCCTGGCGGCGGTCGCCAGCGGCGTGGCGCTGTGGCTGGCCATGGCCCTGCGCCGGCGTCTGCTGTGGGGCATCTGCTTCTTCTCGCTCAATTATCCGCTGGTGGCCGCCCTGCACGGCTTCCCGGAGTGGTTCTTCGGCCGCGCCGCGCTGCCCTTCCAGGACTTTATGATCAGCAGCCTCTCCCTGTTCAGCTATGCCACCGCCCTGTGGCTGCACAGCGAGATATTTGATTTGAAGAAAAATATGCCGCGGCTTTACCGGCTGCTGATCGCCGCCGTGGCGCTCAACCTGCTGCTGCAGGTCAGCATTCCGCTGGGGTTTTACGGCCTCGCCATGCAGATTGAAGGGGTGATCTTTATCATTATCACTCCGGTGCTGCTGTTCACCTCCTGGTGGCTGTGGCGCAAAAAAGCTATCGACCGCAACACCCTCCTGCTGGGGCTCCTGCCGCCGTTCTATGTCGCCGCCGCGGTGCTGGTGCAGCTGTCGATCCACGGTATTATCCCGTTTCATATGGCGATCTATTCCCTCTGGCAGTATGCGCTGATCGTCCACATCATTACGGTGCTGATCATTGCCATCCTGCGGGTGCGCGCTGAAAACCGCCAGCTGGAGCAGAAGCAGCGCCTGGCGCGCGAGCTGCAGATCGAGCGCGAGGCCAGCTTCCACCAGCGGCAGTTTATGGGCATGGTGGCGCATGAATTCCGCACCCCGCTGGCGGTGATCCAGGCCGCGCTGGAGAATCTCCGCCTCTCGGCGGCGTCGGCCAGCCAGGAGGCGCGCTTCGATCGCATCGGCCGCGCCGCCACCCGTCTGGTGCAGCTCACCGATAACTGCCTCGCCGACGCCCGCCTCGCTTCCCACGATCTGCACGTCGACCGCCAGCAGACCGCCCTGCTGACGGTGATCACTATGGCGGCCTCGGTAGTGGCTATCTCTCACGACCATTACCTGAACATTCGCCATCACGGCGCGGTGGAAAGCCCGCAGCTACAAGCCGACGCCGGCCTGCTGTGCATCGCCATCGCCAACCTGCTGGATAACGCGGTCAAGTATTCGCCGCCGGGCGAAATCACCATCGATATTCACGCCGATGCCGGGCAAACAGAGCTGCGCATTCGCGACTACGGTCCTGGCCTCCCCACCGGACAGGCGGAACTGATCTTTGAGCGCTATCGCCGCGGGGAACATACGTCGCCGGTGCCGGGCGGCACCGGTCTCGGACTGTATGTTGCGCGTCAGATCGTGCAGGCTCATGATGGCAAACTGTGGCTGGCCGAGCATGGCCCGGACGGCTGCACCTTTATTCTCACCCTCCCCACAGTTGCTTAAGAGGAGAACGACGCATGGCTTTACGGCTGGCGATAATTGAAGATAACCCCGATCTGCTGGATGAACTGCTGGCCTGGTTGGGCTATCGCGGCTTCGAGGTATGGGGGACGCGGAGCGCTGAGGCCTTCTGGCGGCAGCTGCACAGCCATCCGGTGGACATCGTGCTGATTGATATCGGTCTGCCCGGCGAGGATGGCTTCAGCGTGCTGAGCTACCTGCACGAGCTGGGGCACTACGGTCTGGTGGTGGTCAGCGCCCGCGGCCAGCAGCAGGATAAACTGCAGGCGCTGAGCCTCGGGGCCGATGCCTATCTGATCAAGCCGGTTAACTTCGCCCATCTCGCGGAGACCCTGACCGCCCTCGGCGCCCGCCTGCAACAGGATCGCCCGGCGGCCTCCCCGTCGCCGGAGACGGCCAGCGCCGTCTCTCCCCCCGCCACCGGGCTGTGGCGTCTGCACGAAGATAAACTGATCTCACCCGACGCCCGGACGCTGGAGTTAACCCAGCAGGAATATCGCCTGGTGGAGCTCTTAATGCGCAATCGCAACGAAGTGTGCAGCAAGCTGGATCTCCATGACTGCCTGTTCGCCCATGAAAGCGAGCCTGACCTGCACCGCATCGACGTGGTGGTTAGCCGCCTGCGCCACAAGGCTCGCCAGCAGGGGATCCACCTGCCCGTACGCGCCATCTTTGGTAAGGGGCTGGCCTTTATCTCCTGATGGACGGGGTATGTCGGCGGCCATGCTGGATATGAATGACTCGCAAGTGTTAATTTTTCTCATTTTCTGAGAGAAATGAGAGGAATGAGACTGACGATGACCTTAAGAACTTTCTTATAGTGCTACCACATAAGGATGATGACGTATGATTTTCAGCGGACAGAAAAACATATAACAAAACGTATTAGCCGTTCGCGGCAAATTCTGACACCATGCAACACAAACAAGGTATAAACAATGGCCATGCAAACGTGGTTAGTTTTATTGCTATGCATTTTTTTCTTCAGCATCTCTGTATACAGTTTTATTTCCTATCTGAAAGACAGGAGACGGCAGAAATTTACCTTTAACGATAAGCGTTCGACGCGTCGTAAATAATTCACTTTAGAATAATAAAAACATATTGCAGGTACTTTAATACAGTCAACACACCGCATACGCCCGGAGGATGTATCACAGCATGGCGTTATGTTTTTGCGTAAGGAAATAACGCCATGAGAAACATTAATGTCACCATCAATACCCGTAACACCTTTGTCCGTGAATCGCTGGTCGCCATGGTCAATGACCTCACCCGGGGCGATCAGCGGGCACGCTTTTCCTGGCGGAATAATGACCTGTCAGGGGAAGACATCATCATTTGCGAAGTGATCCCCGGCGAAATCTACCTGTGCAATACGCTGATTAAAAACAGGAAAAAAGGCAGTTCGCTGATTATCCTCCACAGCTACGACCAGCTTCCGGAAGAGGATTTCATGATTAACTGCCTGAAAGGGGTCATTTTTGTCTCGCTCAAGACGGCCAGTATTCCGCAACTGCTGACGATTATTAAAAGCGAGCTCCAGCATTGTATGGCGCCTTCGGCCACCGACGACGCGGGCCGGGAGCTCAGCTGCGCCAGCTGCCCCCATCGCGTGCTGTCGCGATCCCAGACCGCCGTGGTGCACGGTATTCTCGAAGGTCTCGATATGAGTAAAATCGCCGCCCTGCAGCGCGTCAGCCCCCGCACCGCCGCTTATCATAAGAATAAGATAATGGAAAAATACAGCCTGAATAATAACCACGACTTTTTCCAGTTTATGAATCTGTTACGTGAGCGCTGGTAGGCAAATAGCGTGCAGAAGAAAATAAGATTTTCACCTGGCTATATTGTCGGAAATCTGAAAATAGCCGCTGAATGCTAAAAAAGCGCCAGCGCTGCCAGACATAACGTTAAACTCTGACGCTTCCTCGGTATAAAGACGTTACCGCGCGCCTTTATATAAGAAAAAAGACTATTTACGAGGAAAACTGATACTTCGTCACATTGCCCCTGACGTGCCTGTCAGGGGTCTTTTTTTCCATGTGGAATGGCGCCCTCTGCGCGAGGGCGCGGCAGGATCAGGCTTCCACTTTCTCCGCTTCCCAGTCCGGCTGCGCTTCCTCGTCGGTGAGCAGACCTTCGTTTTTCGACAGCATGGCGGTGGCGATGCCGTTGCCCAGCACGTTGATGGCGGAGCGACCCATATCGAGGAAGTGGTCGATGCCCATCAGCAGCAGGATCCCGGCAACCGGAATATGGAAGCTGGGAATGGTGGCCGCCAGCACCACCAGCGCCGAGCGCGGCACCCCGGCGATGCCTTTTGAGGCCAGCATCAGGGTCAGCATCATGACCGTCATCTCGCTGAAGCTCAGCGACACGTTATAGGCCTGAGCGATAAACATCGCGGCGAAGGAGCAGTAAACCATCGAGCCGACGAGGTTAAATGAGTAACCAATCGGCAGGACGAACGAGACGATATTTCGCGAACAGCCAAACTTCACCAGCCGCTCGAGGGTCTTCGGATAGGCCGCTTCCGAGCTGCTGGTGGTAAAAGCCACCAGCACCGGATCTTTCAGCATGTTCAGCAGGCGGAAGACCTCTTTCTTGAGCACCATATAGCCGACGGCAATCAGCACCGCGCTGGTCAGCAGCACCGCCAGGTAATAACCGCCAATGAACGAAGCGTAGTTGAGCAAAATTCCCAGCCCCTGCGAGGCAATCACCGACGAGATGGCGGCGAAGATGGCCAGCGGCGCAACGTACATCACATAGCCCGTCACCTTCAGCATAATGTGCGACACCACGTTAAGGGCCGCCACCAGCGGCGCATTAAACTTCTCCCCCAGCGACGCGCCGGCGATGCCAAAGAACATCGAGAACACCACAATCTGCAGGATCTCGTTGTTGGCCATCGCCTCGGTGATGCTGGTGGGAATGGTATGCGACAGGAACCCTTTCAGGGTCATGCCGCTGACCGCCAGGCCGGTATCCACCGCCTCTTTCGGTACCGTCAGGTTTAGCCCGGCGCCCGGGTGCTGGAAGGTGACGATCACCAGCCCGACGAGAATGGACAATACCGACGAGGTGATAAACCACACCATCGCCTTACCGCCCACCCGACCAATGGTCGCCGTCTCGCCGAGGCGCATAATACCGACCGTCAGGGTGCTGAACACCAACGGCGCGATGACCATTTTGATTAAGCGCAGAAACAGATCGGTCAGCAGCGTGATGTTGTCTGCCCATGCGGAGATGGTGGTCGGCGTCGCGTAGGCATGGATAGCCGCGCCGGAGAGGATCCCCATCAGCATAAAAATGACGATGAAGAGCGTGAGTTTGTTTGCGTTTGCCACAGCAATGCCCCCTGATTATTCAACATGTTGATTTTTAAGTACATATTTTATTATTATGGAAATGCACTGATTTATTCACCGCATAAATCTAATTAAAGCCCTTGCGGATACAACTATTTTTTACTTTTTTAAACTAAAAGTTGATATCACCCCGGAAATCGGCGGCGAGACCGCCCGCCATCGCCGCCGTTATCCAGACATTTCTCAACCTTCTTTTCATAATTCCTCCATTTTTACGGCCCCTTCCCTCACTAAACTAGTATCATTCAGCGAAACGCTTCAGGATGAGACCGTAAACTAATGAAAGGCAGTAACATACGTCGTTGGGGCGCCGCGCTGGCGGTAGTGATTATCGCCGGGGCCGCCTACTGGTTCTGGCACGATCGTGGAACGAGCGGCAGCGGGACGCCCGCCGCCGGGCAGGGTCCGCAGGGGCCGGGCGGCGCGCGCCATGGTCGCTTTGGCGGCGCGCTGGCGCCGGTGCAGGCCGCCACCGCGACCGAACAAACGGTGCCGCGCTATCTTACCGGGCTGGGTACCGTGACGGCGGCCAATACCGTCACCGTCCGCAGCCGGGTCGACGGCCAGCTGCTGAGCCTTCACTTCCAGGAGGGGCAGCAGGTCAAAGCCGGCGATCTGCTGGCGCAGATCGACCCCAGCCAGTTTAAGGTGGCCCTCGCCCAGGCGCAGGGTCAGCTGGCGAAAGATAACGCCACCCTGGCCAACGCCCGCCGCGATCTGGCCCGTTACCAGCAGCTGGTGAAAACCAACCTCGTCTCCCGCCAGGAGCTCGACACCCAGCAGTCGCTGGTGGTGGAATCCGCCGGCACCGTGAAGGCCGATGAAGCGGCCGTCGCCAGCGCCCAGCTGCAGCTCGACTGGACGCGCATCACCGCGCCGATTGACGGCCGCGTCGGCTTAAAGCAGGTGGATATCGGCAACCAGATTTCCAGCGGGGATACCACCGGGATTGTGGTTCTCACCCAGACGCACCCGATCGACGTGGTCTTTACCCTGCCGGAAAGCACCATCGCCACGGTGGTGCAGGCGCAGAAAGCGGGCAAAGCGCTCAGCGTCGAAGCCTGGGACCGCACCAATAAGCAGAAAATCAGCGTCGGGGAGCTGCTGAGCCTCGACAACCAGATCGATGCAACCACCGGGACCATCAAGCTGAAGGCGCGCTTTAGCAATCTGGACGACGCCCTGTTCCCCAACCAGTTCGTTAACGCCCGCCTGCTGGTGGATACCCAGCAGAACGCGGTGGTGATCCCTGCCGCCGCCCTGCAGATGGGCAACGAAGGGCATTTTGTATGGGTGCTGAACGATGAGAATAAGGTCAGCAAACACAGCGTCACTCCGGGGATTCAGGACAGCCAGAAAGTGGTGATCAGCGCCGGGCTTTCCGCCGGGGATCGCGTGGTCACCGACGGGATTGACCGCCTGACCGAAGGGGCGAAAGTGGAAGTTGTCACCGCCAGCAGCGGCGAGCAGGCGCAGCCCGCCCCGCGCCAGAGCGGTAAACACGGAGCGCGTTCCTGATGCAGGTGTTACCCCCAGGCCGCACCGGCGGCCCGTCCCGGCTATTTATTATGCGTCCGGTGGCCACCACGCTGCTGATGGTGGCGATCCTGCTGGCCGGGATCATCGGCTACCGTTTTCTGCCGGTCTCCGCCCTGCCGGAGGTCGATTACCCGACCATCCAGGTGGTCACCCTCTATCCGGGCGCCAGCCCGGACGTGGTGACCTCCGCCATCACCGCCCCGCTGGAGCGCCAGTTCGGCCAGATGTCCGGCCTTAAGCAGATGTCCTCCCAAAGCTCCGGCGGCGCCTCGGTCGTCACGCTCCAGTTCCAGCTGACCCTGCCGCTGGACGTCGCCGAGCAGGAAGTGCAGGCGGCCATTAACGCCGCCACCAACCTGCTGCCGAGCGATCTGCCCAACCCGCCGGTCTACAGCAAGGTCAACCCGGCGGATCCGCCGATCATGACCCTCGCCGTCACCTCCTCGGCCATTCCGATGACCCAGGTGGAGGATATGGTGGAGACCCGGGTGGCGCAGAAGATCTCCCAGGTTTCCGGCGTCGGTCTGGTGACCCTCGCCGGCGGCCAACGCCCGGCGGTGCGGGTCAAGCTGAACGCCCAGGCCATCGCCGCCCTCGGCCTGACCAGCGAAACCGTGCGCACCGCCATCACCAGCGCCAACGTTAACTCCGCGAAAGGCAGCCTCGACGGCCCGGCCCGCGCGGTGACGCTTTCCGCTAACGATCAGATGCAGTCCGCTGAGGATTACCGTCGGCTGATTATCGCTTATCAGAACGGGGCGCCGATCCGCCTTGGCGATGTCGCCAGCGTCGAACAAGGCGCTGAGAACAGCTGGCTGGGGGCGTGGGCCAACCAGCAGCGGGCCATCGTGATGAACGTCCAGCGTCAGCCGGGGGCCAACATTATCGACACCGCCGACAGCATTCGCCAGATGCTGCCGCAGCTCACCGAGAGCCTGCCAAAATCGGTGAAGGTGCAGGTTCTTTCCGACCGGACCACCAACATTCGCGCCTCGGTGCGCGACACGCAGTTTGAGCTGATGCTGGCCATCGCCCTGGTGGTGATGATCATCTATCTGTTCCTGCGCAACGTCCCGGCGACCATTATTCCCGGCGTCGCGGTGCCGCTGTCGCTGGTGGGCACCTTCGCGGTGATGGTGTTCCTTGATTTCTCCATCAACAACCTGACGCTGATGGCCCTGACCATCGCCACCGGCTTTGTGGTGGATGACGCCATCGTGGTGATCGAGAACATCTCGCGCTATATCGAAAAAGGCGAGAAACCGCTGGCCGCCGCGCTGAAAGGCGCAGGGGAAATTGGCTTCACCATTATCTCCCTCACCTTCTCGCTGATCGCGGTGCTGATCCCGCTGCTGTTTATGGGCGATATCGTCGGCCGCCTGTTCCGCGAATTCGCTGTCACCCTTGCCGTCGCTATTCTTATCTCGGCGGTGGTCTCCCTGACCCTGACGCCGATGATGTGCGCCCGCATGTTAAGCCACGAATCGCTGCGAAAGCAGAACCGCTTCTCGCGGGCCAGCGAGCGCTTCTTTGACCGGGTGATCGCCGTCTATGGCCGCTGGCTGAGCCGGGTGCTGAACCATCCGTGGCTGACGCTCGGCGTCGCCCTGAGCACCCTGGCGCTGTCGATCCTGCTGTGGATCTTTATTCCCAAAGGCTTCTTCCCGATCCAGGATAACGGCATTATCCAGGGCACCCTCCAGGCGCCGCAGTCGGTCTCCTTCGCCAGCATGGCCCAGCGCCAGCAGCAGGTTTCCGACATTATCCTCAAGGATCCGGCGGTGGAGAGCCTGACCTCGTTTGTCGGCGTCGACGGCACCAACCCGGCGCTGAACAGCGCCCGCCTGCAGATCAACCTCAAGCCGCTGGATGAACGCGACGACCGCGTTCAGACGGTGATTAGCCGTCTGCAGCAGGCGGTGGCCGGCGTCCCCGGCGTGGCGCTCTATCTGCAGCCGACCCAGGATCTGACCATCGACACCACGGTGAGCCGCACCCAGTACCAGTTCACACTGCAGGCGAACTCCCTCGAGGCGCTGAGCACCTGGGTGCCGCCGCTGCTCAGCCGCCTGCAGGCTCAGCCGCAGCTGGCCGACGTCAGTAGCGACTGGCAGGACAAAGGCCTGGCCGCCTACATCAAGGTGGACCGGGACAGCGCCAGCCGCCTCGGCATCTCGATGGCGGACGTCGATAACGCGCTGTACAACGCCTTCGGCCAGCGGCTGATCTCCACCATTTACACCCAGGCGAATCAGTATCGCGTGGTGCTTGAGCAGGATACCGAAGCGACGCCGGGCCTGGCGGCGCTGGATAATATCCGCCTGACCAGCAGCGACGGCGGCATTGTGCCGCTGACCGCCATCGCCACGGTGGAGCAGCGCTTTACCCCGCTGTCGGTGAACCACCTCGATCAGTTCCCGGTGACCACCATCTCGTTTAACGTGCCGGACAACTATTCGCTCGGCGAAGCGGTGGAGGCGATCCTCGCCGCCGAACAGTCGCTGGATTTCCCGACCGATATCCGCACCCAGTTCCAGGGCAGCTCGCTGGCCTTCCAGTCGGCGCTGGGCAGCACCGTCTGGCTGGTCGTGGCCGCGGTGGTGGCGATGTATATCGTGCTGGGGGTGCTGTATGAGAGCTTTATCCATCCGATCACCATTCTCTCCACCCTGCCCACCGCCGGGGTCGGGGCGCTGCTGGCGCTGTGGCTGGCGGGCAGCGAGCTGGACGTGATCGCCATCATCGGCATTATTCTGCTGATCGGCATCGTGAAGAAGAACGCCATCATGATGATCGACTTCGCGCTGGCCGCCGAGCGCGAGCAGGGTATGCCGCCGCGGGAGGCGATCTATCAGGCCTGTCTGCTGCGTTTTCGCCCGATCCTGATGACCACCCTGGCCGCCCTGCTCGGCGCCCTGCCGCTGATGTTGAGCACCGGCGTCGGCGCCGAGCTGCGGCGTCCGCTGGGGATCGGCATGGTCGGCGGTCTGATGCTCAGCCAGGTGCTGACCCTGTTCACCACCCCGGTGATCTACCTGCTGTTCGACCGCCTGTCGCTGCATCTGAAGCGCCGCTTCCCGCGTCAGGAAGAGGAGGCGTAAGTGAAGTTTTTCGCCCTCTTCATTTACCGCCCGGTGGCGACGATCCTTATCTCGCTGGCCATCACCCTGTGCGGCATTCTCGGCTTCCGGCTGCTGCCGGTAGCCCCGTTGCCGCAGGTGGATTTCCCGGTGATCATGGTCAGCGCCTCGCTGCCGGGGGCCTCGCCGGAGACCATGGCTTCGTCGGTGGCCACCCCGCTGGAGCGCTCCCTGGGGCGGATTGCCGGGGTCAATGAGATGACCTCCTCCAGCTCGCTGGGCAGCACCCGCATCATTCTCGAGTTTAACTTCGACCGCGATATCAACGGCGCGGCGCGCGACGTCCAGGCGGCGATCAACGCCGCGCAAAGCCTGCTGCCGAGCGGGATGCCCAGCCGGCCGACCTACCGCAAAGCCAACCCGTCGGATGCGCCGATCATGATCCTGACGCTGACCTCGGACACCTACTCCCAGGGTGAGCTGTATGATTTCGCCTCCACCCAGCTGGCGCAGACCATCGCGCAGATCGACGGCGTCGGCGATGTCGACGTCGGCGGCAGCTCTCTGCCGGCGGTGCGCGTCGATCTCAACCCGCAGGCGCTGTTTAACCAGGGCGTGTCGCTGGACGCGGTGCGCACCGCCATCAGCGACGCTAACGTGCGCAAACCGCAGGGGGCGCTGGAGGACAGCGCCCACCGCTGGCAGGTGCAGACCAACGATGAGCTGAAGACCGCCGCCGACTATCAGCCGCTGATCGTCCACTACCAGAACGGCGCCGCGGTGCGGCTGGGGGATGTCGCCACCGTCTCGGATTCGGTGCAGGATGTGCGCAACGCCGGGATGACCAACGCCAAACCGGCGATCCTGCTGATGATTCGCAAACTGCCGGAAGCCAATATCATCCAGACGGTGGACAGCATCCGCGCCCGCCTGCCGGAGCTGCAGCAGACCATTCCGGCGGCCATCGATCTGCAGATCGCCCAGGACCGCTCGCCGACTATTCGCGCCTCGCTGGAGGAGGTGGAGCAGACGCTGGTGATTTCGGTGGCGCTGGTGATCCTGGTGGTCTTCCTCTTCCTGCGATCCGGGCGCGCGACGCTGATCCCGGCGGTGGCGGTTCCGGTTTCGCTGATCGGTACCTTCGCCGCCATGTACCTGTGCGGCTTCAGCCTTAACAACCTGTCGCTGATGGCGCTGACCATCGCCACCGGCTTCGTGGTGGATGACGCCATCGTGGTGCTGGAGAATATCTCCCGCCATCTGGAGGCGGGGATGAAACCGCTGCAGGCGGCGCTGCAGGGGAGCCGCGAGGTCGGCTTTACTGTCCTGTCGATGAGCCTGTCGCTGGTGGCGGTGTTTTTGCCGCTGCTGCTGATGGGCGGCCTGCCCGGCCGCCTGCTGCGCGAGTTCGCCGTCACCCTGTCGGTGGCGATCGGCATCTCGCTGGCGGTCTCCCTTACCCTGACGCCGATGATGTGCGGCTGGCTGCTGAAAAGCGGCAAACCCCACCAGCCGACGCGCAACCGCGGCTTTGGCCGCCTGCTGGTGGCCATGCAGGGCGGCTATGGTAAGTCGTTAAAATGGGTGCTGAAGCACAGCCGCCTGACCGGCCTGGTGCTGCTGGGCACCATCGCCCTCAGCGTCTGGCTCTATATCTCGATCCCGAAAACCTTCTTCCCGGAGCAGGACACCGGGGTGCTGATGGGCGGCATTCAGGCCGACCAGAGCATCTCCTTTCAGGCGATGCGCGGCAAGCTGCAGGACTTTATGCAGATCATTCGCGAAGATCCGGCGGTGGATAACGTCACCGGGTTTACCGGCGGCTCGCGGGTCAACAGCGGGATGATGTTTATCACCCTCAAACCGCGCGACCAGCGCCACGAGACGGCGCAGCAGGTGATCGACCGGCTGCGCAAAAAGCTGGCCAACGAGCCCGGGGCCAATCTGTTCCTGATGGCGGTGCAGGATATCCGCGTCGGCGGCCGGCAGTCGAACGCCAGCTATCAGTACACCCTGCTGTCCGATGACCTGTCGGCGCTGCGCGAATGGGAGCCGAAGATCCGCAAAGCGCTGGCGGCGCTGCCTGAGCTGGCGGACGTCAACTCGGATCAGCAGGATAATGGCGCCGAAATGGACCTGGTCTATGACCGGGATACCATGTCGCGCCTTGGCATCAGCGTTCAGGACGCCAACAACCTGCTGAACAACGCCTTCGGCCAGCGGCAGATCTCCACCATCTACCAGCCGCTGAACCAGTATAAAGTGGTGATGCAGGTCGACCCGGCCTATACCCAGGACGTCAGCGCCCTGGATAAGATGTTTGTCATCAACAGCGAGGGCAAGCCGATCCCGCTGGCCTACTTCGCCAAATGGCAGCCGGCCAACGCCCCGCTGTCGGTGAACCACCAGGGGCTGTCGGCGGCGTCCACTATCTCCTTTAACCTGCCCACCGGCCGCTCGCTGTCGGAAGCCAGCGAGGCGATTAACCGCGCGATGACCCAGCTCGGGGTGCCGTCCACCGTACGCGGCTCCTTTGCCGGTACCGCTCAGGTGTTCCAGCAGACCATGAACGCGCAGGTGATCCTGATCCTCGCGGCCATCGCCACGGTCTATATCGTGCTGGGGATGCTCTACGAGAGCTATGTGCATCCGTTGACCATCCTTTCGACGCTGCCCTCCGCCGGGGTGGGCGCGCTGCTGGCGCTGGAGATATTCGATGCCCCGTTCAGCCTCATCGCCCTTATCGGGATCATGTTATTAATTGGCATCGTGAAGAAAAACGCCATCATGATGGTTGATTTTGCCCTTGAGGCGCAGCGCACCGGCAACCTGACGCCGGAAGAGGCGATTTTCCAGGCCTGCCTGCTGCGTTTCCGACCGATTATGATGACCACCCTCGCCGCGCTGTTCGGCGCCCTGCCGCTGGTGCTCTCCGGCGGCGACGGCTCCGAGCTGCGCCAGCCGCTGGGGATCACCATCGTCGGCGGTCTGGTGATGAGCCAGCTGTTAACGCTCTACACCACGCCGGTGGTCTATCTTTTCTTTGACCGTTTGCGGCTGCGTTTTTCGCGTCATTCCACTCAACCGGTAAGCGAATAAGATGACAGACCTCCCGGCCAGCGTGCGCTGGCAGCTATGGATAGTGGCGTTCGGCTTCTTTATGCAGTCGCTGGACACCACCATCGTCAACACCGCCCTCCCCTCGATGGCCAAAAGCCTCGGGGAGAGTCCGCTGCATATGCATATGATCATCGTCTCCTATGTCCTGACGGTGGCGGTGATGCTCCCGGCCAGCGGCTGGCTGGCCGACCGGGTCGGGGTGCGCAATATTTTCTTTACCGCCATCGTGCTGTTTACCGCCGGATCACTGTTTTGCGCCCAGGCCAGCACCCTCGACCAGCTGGTAATGGCCCGGGTGCTGCAGGGGGTCGGCGGCGCAATGATGGTGCCGGTCGGCCGCCTGACGGTGATGAAGATCGTCCCGCGCGATCAGTACATGGCGGCGATGACCTTCGTTACTCTGCCGGGGCAGGTCGGCCCCCTGCTCGGCCCGGCGCTGGGCGGGGTGCTGGTGGAGTACGCCTCCTGGCACTGGATCTTCCTTATTAACATTCCGGTGGGGATCGTCGGGGCCATCGCCACCCTCTGCCTGATGCCCAACTACACCATGCAGACCCGGCGCTTCGATCTCGCCGGCTTTGCGCTGCTGGCGGCCGGGATGGCGACCCTGACCCTGGCCCTGGACGGCCAGAAAGGGCTCGGCATATCGACACGCTGGCTGGCGGGACTGGTGGCCATCGGCCTCGCCGCCCTGCTGCTGTACCTGTGGCATGCCCGCGGTAACGCCCGGGCGCTGTTCAGCCTCAACCTGTTTCGCAACCGCACCTTCTCCCTTGGCCTCGGCGGCAGCTTCGCCGGGCGCATCGGCAGCGGCATGCTGCCGTTTATGACCCCGGTGTTTCTGCAGATCGGCCTCGGCTTTAGCCCCTTCCACGCCGGGCTGATGATGATCCCGATGGTGCTCGGCAGCATGGGGATGAAGCGGATCGTGGTCCAGGTGGTCAACCGCTTCGGCTATCGTCGGGTGCTGGTCGCCAGCACTCTGGGCCTGGCGGCGGTCAGCCTGCTGTTTATGTTTAGCGCCCTGGCGGGCTGGTATTATGTGCTGCCGCTGATCCTGTTTCTGCAGGGGATGATCAACGCCAGCCGCTTCTCCTCGATGAATACCCTGACCCTGAAAGATCTCCCCGACGATCTGGCCAGCAGCGGCAACAGTCTGCTGTCGATGGTGATGCAGTTGTCGATGAGTATTGGCGTGACCATCGCCGGGCTGCTGCTGGGGCTGTACGGCCAGCAGCATCTGAGCCTCGACGCCGCCGGCACCCATCAGGTCTTTCTCTATACCTATCTGAGCATGGCGGCGATCATCGCCCTGCCAGCGCTCATCTTTTCCCGGGTACCGGATGACGTCGGCAGTAATACCGTCATTCGTCGACGCAACAGGAGTGGATCGTGAAATTTTGGCGCCCGGGCATTACCGGCAAGCTGTTCCTCGCTATTTTCGCCACCTGCATCGTGCTGCTGATCAGCATGCACTGGGCGGTGCGCATCAGTTTCGAACGCGGGTTTATCGATTACATCAAGCGCGGCAATGAGCAGCGGTTAACCATGCTCAGCGACGCGCTGAGCGAGCAGTATGCCCAGCACGGCAGCTGGGCGTTTCTGCGCAACAACGACCGCTTTATCTTCCAGCTGCTGCGCACCTTCGAACGGGATAATGACGACCGCTCGCCGCCGGGGCACGCCATGAAGCCGGGGGCGATGGACGCGCCGGACGCCGCTCCGGACGGGCCGCCGCCGGATGGCCCCCCTGACGGCCCGCGCCCGAGGCCGGAAATGCCGCCCCACGGCTGGCGCACCATGTTCTGGGTGGTCGATCAGTCTGGCCGCGTGCTGGTGGGCCCCCGCGAGCGCGTGCCGGAGGACGGCAGCCAGCGCAGCATTATGGTCAACGGCGTGGAGGTAGGCAGAGTGATCGCCTCGCCGGTGGAAAGGCTAACCCGCAATACCGACATTAACTTCGACCGGCAGCAGAAGCGCACCAGCTGGCTGATCGTTGCCCTTGCCACCCTGCTTGCCGCGCTGGCCACCTTCCCGCTGGCCCGCGGCCTGCTGGCGCCGGTGAAGCGGCTGGTGGAAGGCACCCATAAGCTGGCGGCGGGCGACTTTTCCACCCGCGTGACGGTGACCGGCGGCGATGAGCTCGGCCGCCTGGCGCAGGATTTTAACCAGCTCGCCAGCACCCTGGAGCGCAACCAGCAGATGCGTCGCGATCTGATGGCCGACATCTCCCATGAACTGCGTACCCCGCTGGCGGTGCTGCGCGGCGAGCTGGAGGCGATTCAGGACGGGGTCCGGCGCTTCACTCCTGAGTCCATTCCCTCCCTGCAGGCCGAGGTCGCCACCCTCACCAAGCTGGTGGACGACCTTCACCAGCTGTCGATGTCCGATGAGGGCGCGCTGGCCTACCAGAAAACCTCGCTGGATATCATCACCCTGCTGGAGGTGGCCGCAGGCGCGTTTCGCGAGCGCTTCGCCGGCCGGCAGCTGAGCATTCAGGTGTCGCTCCCGGAGCAGGCGATGATCTTCGGCGACCGCGACCGCCTGATGCAGCTCTTCAACAATCTGCTGGAGAACAGCCTGCGCTATACCGACAGCGGCGGCAGCCTGCACATTACCGCCCGCCGCAGCGGACGGATGCTGGTGATCGACTTCGCCGACAGCGCCCCCGGGGTCAGCGATGAGCAGCTGGCCCGCCTGTGCGAACGCTTTTATCGGGCGGAAGGATCGCGCAACCGCGCCAGCGGCGGCTCCGGCCTCGGGCTGGCGATTTGCCTCAATATCGTAGCGGCCCACGGCGGCGCCCTGCGCGCCGACCATTCGCCTTTTGGCGGGGTTAGCATTAAAGTTGAGTTACCTCTGGAACATGATTTACCGAGAGACGTATGACTGAATTGCCTGTAGATGAAAACACCCCGCGCATTCTGATCGTGGAAGATGAACCCAAGCTCGGCCAGCTGCTGATTGATTATCTGCAGGCCGCCGGCTATGCGCCTACGCTGATTAACCATGGCGATAAGGTCCTGCCCTACGTTCGGCAGACCCCGCCGGATCTGATCCTGCTGGATCTGATGCTGCCCGGCACCGACGGCCTGACGCTGTGCCGGGAAATCCGCCGCTTCTCCGACGTTCCGGTGGTGATGGTGACGGCGAAAATCGAAGAGATCGACCGCCTGCTGGGGCTGGAGATCGGCGCCGACGACTATATCTGCAAGCCCTACAGCCCGCGGGAAGTGGTCGCCCGGGTGAAAACCATTCTCCGCCGCTGCAAGCCGCAGCGCGACCTGCAGGCGCTGGACGCCCAGAGTCCGCTGATTGTCGACGAGGGGCGTTTTCAGGCCTCATGGCGCGACAAGCTGCTGGACCTCACCCCCGCCGAGTTCCGGCTGCTGAAAACCCTCTCCCAGGAGCCGGGGAAGGTCTTCTCCCGCGAACAGTTGCTCAACCATCTGTATGACGACTATCGGGTAGTGACCGACCGCACCATCGACAGCCACATCAAGAACCTGCGGCGCAAACTGGAGGCGCTGGACGCCGAACAGTCGTTTATCCGCGCCGTATACGGGGTTGGCTATCGCTGGGAAGCGGACGCCTGCCGGCTGGCGTAGTTAGCCTTTTCCCGGCTCGCGCTGCGCTTAGCCGGGCTACACGTTCACCGCCGTCTGCAATCCGCAGCCCGGGTAAGGCGTTTACGCCGCAACCCGGGGGAATTCCATAGAGCCTATCCCACCAGGCGTTATTAGTGCTGTCAGTATGAGCACTGCCCAGGTTCAAAATGGCAAACAAATTAGCCATGCTGAAAGATACCCAACTGATATTTACTCCCCTTCGCCGCGGCGCTACAATGCCCGCCCTTAATGTGGGGACACTCCCCCAACTCGCCGCACCGGGTGCGGCGAATCTGACCTGTCATCAGAACGAGAACACCATGTTTAAACCAGAACTCCTTTCCCCGGCGGGAACGCTGAAGAATATGCGTTACGCTTTCGCCTATGGCGCCGATGCCGTTTATGCCGGCCAGCCGCGCTACTCGCTGCGCGTGCGTAACAACGAATTCAATCACGAAAATCTGCAGCTCGGCATCAATGAAGCCCACGCGCTGGGTAAAAAATTCTATGTGGTGGTCAACATCGCCCCGCATAACGCCAAGCTGAAAACGTTTATTCGCGATCTGAAGCCGGTGGTGGAGATGGGTCCGGACGCGCTGATCATGTCCGATCCGGGTTTAATCATGCTGGTGCGGGAAAACTTTCCGGCTATGCCGATCCATCTTTCGGTGCAGGCCAACGCCGTCAACTGGGCGACGGTCAAATTCTGGCAGCAGATGGGCCTCACCCGCGTGATCCTGTCGCGTGAACTGTCGCTGGATGAAATCGAAGAAATTCGCCGCCAGGTGCCGGAGATGGAAATTGAGATTTTCGTCCACGGCGCGCTGTGCATGGCCTACTCCGGCCGCTGCCTGCTCTCCGGGTATATCAACAAGCGCGACCCGAACCAGGGCACCTGCACCAACGCCTGCCGCTGGGAATATAACGTGGCGGAAGGCAAAGAGGACGACGTCGGCAACATCGTCCACAAATATGAGCCGATCCCGGTGCAGACCGTGGAGCCAACCCTCGGCATCGGCGCGCCGACCGATAAAGTCTTTATGATCGAGGAAGCCAAACGCCCGGGCGAGTACATGACCGCCTTCGAGGACGAGCACGGCACCTACATCATGAACTCGAAAGATCTGCGGGCTATCGCCCACGTTGAGCGCCTGACCCAGATGGGCGTTCACTCGCTGAAGATCGAAGGCCGCACTAAATCCTTCTATTACTGCGCGCGCACCGCTCAGGTTTACCGCAAGGCGATCGACGACGCTGCCGCCGGCAAACCTTTCGATACCAGCCTGCTGGAAACGCTGGAAGGACTGGCCCATCGCGGGTACACCGAAGGCTTCCTGCGCCGCCATACCCATGACGATTATCAGAACTACGAGTACGGCTACTCCCTCTCCGAGCGCCAGCAGTTTGTCGGCGAATTTACCGGGGAGCGTAACGGCCCGCTGGCGGCTGTGGCGGTCAAAAATAAGTTCAGCGTTGGCGACAGTCTCGAACTGATGACCCCGCAGGGTAACGTCAACTTCACCCTCGAGCAGATGGAAAATGGCAAAGGCGAAGCCATGCCGGTGGCCCCGGGCGACGGCTATACCGTATGGTTGCCTGTGCCGGATGACCTGCCCCTGCAGTATGCGCTGCTGATGCGCAACTTTACTGGTCAGACAACCAGAAATCCGCACGGTAACTAGTTAATTTGCGTTATTTTTTCACGATGTAAGGATATTAGAATCGGATCACATACCGTTTCGATCGAAACAGGTATCATCCATTTCGCTGAAAAACATAACCCATAAATGCTAGTTGTACCAGGAACCACCTCCTTAGCCTGCGTAATCTCCCTTACGCGGGCTTATTTTTTTGTCTCTCCTCCGGCCTTCGCTGGCGTCATGCGGTACACTTTATGCAACATTGAGCAATAAAGGTTCCCTTGATGATGTCTACGTTTACTGCCAGCTTACTGATCCTTAACGGCAAAGGTGCCAATGAACCGCAGCTACGCGAGGCGGTTAACCTGTTGCGCGACGAAGGGATCGATATCCACGTCCGCGTCACCTGGGAAAAGGGCGATGCCGTACGGTTTATCGATGAAGCCCTGCAGCTGAACGTTGAAACGGTGATCGCCGGCGGCGGCGACGGCACCATTAATGAAGTGGCGACGGCGCTGGTGGAGCGCGGCAGCAGGATAGCGCTGGGGATTTTACCGCTGGGCACGGCCAACGACTTCGCCACCAGCGTCGGTATTCCGCAGGATCTGGCCAGCGCCCTGAAGCTGGCGATCGTCGGCCGCGATGTGCCGATAGATATCGCCCGGGTTAATGATAAGACCGGCTTTATTAATATGGCGACCGGCGGGTTCGGCACCCGGATCACCACCGAAACGCCGGAAAAACTCAAAGCCGCGCTCGGCGGTGTCTCTTATTTAATCCACGGCCTGATGCGCATGGATACCCTGAAGCCGGACCGCTGCGAGATCCGCGGGGAGAACTTTCACTGGCAGGGCGATGCGCTGGTCATCGGCATCGGCAACGGCCGCCAGGCGGGCGGCGGCCAGCAGCTGTGTCCGGAGGCGTTGATTAACGACGGCCTGCTGCATCTGCGCATTTTCACCGGCGAAGAGCTGATCCCTGCCCTCTTCAGCACCCTGGCGAATCCGGAAAACTCGCCGAATATTGTCGACGGCGTCTCCTCGTGGTTTGAGATCACCGCCCCCCATGAGATGACGTTTAACCTCGACGGCGAACCGCTGACCGGCAAAACTTTCCGCATGGAGCTGTTACCGGCGGCCCTGCGCTGCCGGCTGCCGCCCGACTGCCCGCTGCTACGTTGATCAGGTTTCGCAAAGCAAAGACGGCGCCCGGCTGGTATACAGCAGCCGGGTTCGTTGATTGAGCCGCTGAATATTAAGGTAAAACGGCACCTGCGGCTGCAGGAAAAACTTGGGCAGGATGTTGTTAATATGCTTCTCCTGCTCGGTTTCGCCGATGCTGACAGAGACGGCTTCCGATCGCAGGAAGTAGTGCTGGCCGTCGCGGGTAAAGCTAAACCAGATGTTCTGGTTGATGGTAAACGATTCACCCTGCGGCGGCGTAATCTCTCCCCGGACAATCACCAGCCCACGGGTGCTATCAAATACGAAGCGTAATGAAATATCGCCCTGATAACCTGAGTTTAATAGCCGCATCTCACCGCTGCACTGGAAATGATTGCGCTGCCAGTATTGCCAGGATTTTATCGTCATACCGCTTAATACTCCGATAAATACGATAGCGATTAACCATTTAATTTCACGCCGGCGCATTGACTACCTCCTTAATGTGATATTTGGTGAGGCATTGATTATCACGCCATTGACTAAATGGCTGACGGCAGCGAATCACCGACACCCGCGCTTGCCCGGGATAAAGCGTCAAATAAATCCATGGATATTCTTCGCATTCAAATTTACTGCGCTTGATAAAATTGACATGACGAACATGGTCAACTACGTCATTATTGGCAAAGAAGTGACATTGTTGCGAAAATTTAGCAATTATGGGCGAATAACTTTGCAAATAAGATTCGAATTCTGTTTGCCACGCAACAAATCCACAAACCAGACAACTCAGCAGCGCCGCAAGCCCCCACAAAAGAGAGCGTCGCGGCCTTAACCGCTTTTTTTCGGGCAAACTCGCAGCTGCGACCTCCTTATGAACAGGCTCGTCAACGGGCGCTTGTGGCTCCTCCGCCGTCGGTGCCTTCTACATCGCGCGGCTGAGATTCCGTAACCGTTAATGTTGCATCCAGCCTGACGCCTACCCTCGGCACCGTAATAATAATATCCTCGTCTACCCCCAGCTCCTTAAATGCCCGACGTAACAGGGAAATATTCTGGTAAAAACCGTTGCTGGTTACCTGGGCGCCATGCTTTATCCACACTTCCTCAAAAAAGGTTTCGCGGGCAACAGTATTGCCATCATGCTGAATAAGCAGTAATAAACAGCGGCTGGCCGGCATATTTAAGGAAACCGTTTTCGTCTCGTCAACAATAAGTATTAGAGCGCTACGCTGAGGAAAAAAGGCAATTCTTCCATTAATCGTATATATTTTTTCCATCCTGTTCTCTGAGAATAGTAATCACGTGGATGAGCGGCAGGGGGTACCCTACTATAAATAGGGTAATCCGCCATGACGTTGATGACATCTTAAGATTATTCGCAGGCGAGTTTACTCTATTACTCAGCAGATCTGGAGGCGTAATACGCAGTTTTTCCTAGTTATTAGCAAGGTTTAAATGAATTTACAGAACGGAATATTTTGTACTTCGAATTGAAATTGCCTATTTATTTCAAAAAAAACAATAAATACAAGTTATAATTCGTAAAAGATGCATTCACACAACAGATACTTTCATTTTAGATCTAAATACCACATTTACATTAATAGACGATATTTATAACTATAACTACATATCGTTTCAAAGTTTTATCTATAAAATGGGCGCATTTCCCGCGTGACAAATGCGCCATAAAGCTTAGTATGCCGCCACCTCGCGCGCCATTTCGCGCGTATATTGCCGACTGGCGTTGACCAGCATCTGCGTATAGGCCGTCCGCGCCTCGCCGCTGACCAGCGCATCGACCGTCAGGGTTTCAAGGATCTTCCCGTACTGCATCACCGCCACGGTCTGGCATAAATGGGCAATAACCCCGAGATCGTGAGTAACCATCAGGTAAGTGAGCTTAGCCTCCTGCTGCAATTCTGCCAGCAGATTGAGGATCTCCGCCTGCACCGACACATCCAGCGCCGACGTCGGCTCATCCAGCAGCAGTACCTGAGGCTCAAGAATCAGCGCTCTGGCTATCGCCACGCGCTGCCGCTGCCCGCCGGAGAGCTGATGCGGATAGCGCTCGCGAAAGGCACGGTTGAGGCCAACTTTGTCCAGCAGCGCATTGATCCGCCGGTCGCGGTCGTTGATACGATGGATCTGCAGCGGCTCTTCGAGGATATCGCCAATGGTGTGACGAGGATGCAGCGATCCGTAGGGGTCCTGAAATACCATTTGCACCTGACGGCAGCGCCTGCGGCTAATTTCATGCCCTAAGCGCTGACCATCGATGGCCAGCGCCCCCTGCCAGTGGGTAAACAGCCCCGCCAGGCACTTGAGCACCGTCGTTTTACCGGAGCCGGACTCGCCTACCAGACCGTAGATCTCGCCGGGCTTAACGTGGAAACTGACGTCATACAGCACCTGGTTACGCTTCTCCCCCTCGCCAAACGCGAGGTTGAGATGTTGAACTTCAATCATCATCCGCTCCTTATTCCGTTAACCAGCTGGCCTGACGCTGCAGCACCGGCAGTATCGGGCGACGATGCTGCATATCCGGCAGCGAGTTAATCAATCCCTGAGTATAGGGATGACGGGCGTTATCGAGATCTTTAGCAGCGATGGACTCCACTACCCGTCCGGCGTACATCACCAGTACGCGGTCGCAGAAGCTGCGCACCAGGTTGATATCGTGGCTGATAAAAATCAGCCCCAGCCCGCGCGACTGAACCAGGTCATCCAGCAGGCCCAGCACCTGCAGGCGCACCGACACATCCAGCGCGGAGGTCGGCTCATCGGCAATGATCAGCTCCGGGTCGGTAATCAGCATCATGGCGATCATGATGCGCTGCCCCTGTCCGCCGGATATTTCATGCGGATAAAGCTGATAAACGCGCTCCGGCTGGCGAATACGCACCACCTCCAGCACCTCCAGCGCCCTGGCTTTCGCCTCATCTTTGCGCCCGGGATGATGAGTAAGCCAGGCCTCGGCGATTTGCTTACCCACGCAGACCACCGGATTAAGCGAATATTTCGGGTCCTGCATAATCATAGAGATACGTTTGCCGCGTACGCCGCGCATTTGCGCTTCGCTAAGATGCTGCAGATCGAGGTCGGCAAACTGCATCCGGCTGGCGCTGATGCGGGCCTTTTTCGGATGCAGCTGCAGCAGCGCGCGCCCAACGGTGGACTTACCCGAACCGGACTCGCCGACAATCGCCAGCTTTTCGCGCCCCAGCTGGAAGGAGACGCCGCGCACGGCATAGGTCACCGCGCTGCCGTTAACAAAGTCGACGCACAGATCGCGCACGTCGAGCAGCGGAGCATTATTCACTGCGGGGATCGAGGATGTCACGTAGGCCATCTCCTAAGAAGTTGAACGCTAAGCTGTTGATCAGAATCGCCAGCCCCGGAATTGTTACGACCCACCAGCACTCCATCATATAAGTGCGCCCGCTGGAGATCATCGCTCCCCACTCCGGCTCCGGCGGCTGCGCGCCGAGCCCGAGAAAGCCGAGACCGGCCGCGGTCAGAATGATCCCGGCCATATTCATGGTGATACGGATAATGACCGAGGGCAGACACAGCGGCACGATATGGCGCCAGAGGACGCGGGACGATGAAGCGCCCTGCAGACGCACGGCGGAGATAAAATCGGCCTGGCGCAGAGAGAGCGTTTCGGCGCGCGCCAGACGGGCTATCGGCGGCCAGGCGGTAAGCGTGATGGCGATAACCACATGCTCCAGCCCCGGCCCTAAGGCGGCGACAAACGCCAGCGCCAGAACCAGACTCGGGAAGGAGATGAAAATATCGGTGACGCGCATCAGCACCATATCGACTTTACCGCCGAAATAGCCGGCGCTGACGCCCAGCAGCAGCCCGAGCGGACCGACGGTCACCGAGACCAGCAGCACGATATAGAGCGTGATGCGCGAGCCGTACACCAGGCGACTAAAGATATCCCGGCCAAACTCATCGGTGCCGAACCAGTGCTGCGCATTCGGCGCGACCAGCGCGCTGTTCAGGTCCTGCACCAGCGGGTTATAAGGCGCAATCAGCGGCGCGAAAATCGCCACCACCAGCAGCAGAAAGATAATTCCTCCGCCGATGGCCGTTAGCGGGTTGCGCGCCATTTTGCCGATAAACCCGACGGCCCGCGCCGCCGCGCGTTGCAGCCGCTGACGGCCTTCGCCCGCACCGCCCGAAAGCGGCGAATCCAGAGAAACGGTCATGATTTTGTCCTCGGGTCAAAGAATTGATACAGCATGTCGGAGAGCAGGTTGAGCATCACGAAGATCACTCCCACCAGCAGCACGCAGCCCATCACCGCATTCATATCGCCCAGCAGCAGGCTACCGGTAAGATAGGAGCCGAAACCCGGCCATGAGAAGACGGTTTCAATCAGCACCGCGCCTTCCAGCAGCGCGCCGTAGGCCAGCGCCACCACCGTCAGCAGCTGCACGAGGATGTTACGAAACGCATGGTTCCAGATAACCTGACGCTCGGTCAGCCCTTTCACCCTCGCGGTAATAATGAACTCCTGCGACAGCTGGGCCAGCATAAAGCTGCGGGTCATACGGCTGATATAAGCCAGCGAGTGAAAACCCAGCAGCGAGGCGGGAAGAATCAGATGATTAATGGCGTTCCAGAACACCTGTCCGTTTCCTGCCAGCAGCGCATCAACGGTCATCAGGCCGGTACGGCGCGGCACAATGCCGTCCAGACCGAGGTCTACCCGCCCGGCGCCGCCCACCCAGCCGAGCCAGGCATAGAAAACCAGCAGCCCCATCATTCCGACCCAGAAAATCGGCGTCGAGTAGCCCGCCAGGCTGATAATGCGTACCACATAATCGGAGAAGCTATTGCGTCGCGCCGCCGCCAGCACGCCCAGCGGAATTCCGAGACCCGCGCCGACGAGAATCGCCATCGTCGCCAGCTCCATGGTGGCCGGGAAGACGCGGATAATATCGTCCACCACCGGTTTCCCGGTCAGCAGCGCATTGCCCAGATCGCCGTGCAGCAGGTTGACGAAATAGATGCCAAACTGGGTGGCCAGCGATTTATCAAACCCCAGCTGCTGGTAAACCTGCTGATAGGTACTCTGGTCAGCATCCGGACCGACGATCGCCAGCACCGGGTCGATAGGCATGACGCGGCCAATGGTAAAGGTCAGCAGCAGCAGGCCGAACAGCGTAATCACCACCTGCAGCAGCCGTTTGGATAAGCGCCGGCCGCGTGAGCCGGGCGCAAGGATTGCGGTACTCATCCTTTCTCTCCTTCGCGGACTTTATAGACGTCACGCAGAAAAGTGGTGGCGGAGGGGTGCGGCTGATACTCTCGTACCTCGTTGCGCACCACCACGGAATCGACCATCTGCGAAAGCGGAATTAAAGCCGGAACCAGCTGGTCGTAGCGCGCCTGGATGGCCTGGTAGTCAGCCACCTGTTTTTGCGGATCGCGTTCCAGCAGGGCCTGGTCAATCATCGTATTGAGCTGCGGGTCGTAAAAACCGGTACGCCAGCCCTGAAAGTTGGTCAGACGCGCCTCATCGCTGTTATCCGGGTTATAGACCAGCGCGCGCAGGCTGGAGTGCGGATGCGGCTCCATTCCGCTGCCGCCGCGTCCCACCAGCAGGTCAAATTTACGCTCGCGCATGGCGCCGTAGATCTGGTTACCGGTGCCGGTGATGATTTTGGCGTTAATCCCCGCCTGCATCAGCGTCGACTGCACGGCGATAGCGATGTTAAGAAATGGCTGATCGGAGAGGACCCGCAGCGTGGTATCAAAGCCGTTGGGATAACCCGCTTCCGCCAGCAGCTTTTTCGCCCGCGCCACGTCCAGCTTATAGCCAGGGTCAGGCAGCGTAGACGGCATGCCCGCCTTAATCGGTCGCTGGTGCAGCACACCGTAGCCCGGCATCAGCGCTTTATTGATACCCTGGTAATCAATCAGATAGCGCACCGCTTCGCGCACTTTCGGTTGGGCGAAGTGCGCCTCTTTCATGCTCATCGCCACGTAGTACATGGTGCCGCGCTGCACCGCATCGACGGTCAGCTGCGGGTCGCTGCGCAGGGCGTTAATATCGGAAACCGCCATATTGTTGGCAATATCGAGGTCGCCTTTTTCGATCATCAGACGCAGGGTTTGCGACTCCTGGAAATGGCGCAGCACCACGCGGCTCATTTTCGCCTCGCCGCGCCAGTAGTCAGGATTGCGCTTCATGCGCAGCACATCTTTTGCCTGCCAGGTTTCCAGCGTAAACGGCCCGGAACCGGCTTCATGGGTGGTCAGCCAGCGGTTACCCCAGTCGTTATCCTGCTGGTGGCTTTGCACCGTTTTACTGTCCAGCACCCCGAGGTTGCCCAGCGCCGCCAGCGAGTAAATCACCAGCTGCGGATCGTTATCTTTGGGTAACTCGATTTGCACCGTGAAGCGGTCCGGCGCGCTGACCTGGCTGTCGATATTTTTCTTACTGAAGCCATAGGATTTCCATACCGAGGCCTGAGCCAGGTTGAGGTGCAGGATGCGCCGCATTGACCACACCACGTCAGCGGCGGTCAGCGGGTTGCCGGAGTGAAACTTAACGTCGTCGCGCAGATGAAAGGTCAGGGTTTTGCCGTCGGGGCTGATATCCCAGGATTTCGCCAGCGCGGGCCTAACGTCGGTGAGCTGTTCAGGGTCAAGCTCTACCAGCGAGTCGTAGAGGTTGACCACGATTCCCACCACTTCGTTACCGGTCATCGCCGCCGGGTCAAGGGTGAGCAGGTTATTCATATTCATGCCGATGATAAGCTGATCGGGCGGCGTTTTCGCCACCGCCGCCCCGCTTCCCATCGACACGGCGAGCGTGAATAAGCACGCTGCCAGTAGGGAGTTTTTTTTCATATCTCTGTTTGCCTGTACTGTAGGGTACATGTTGCCGGATGGCGGCATTTTCGCCTTATCCGGCCTACCGGGCCGCAGACCCGATAAGCGCAGCGCCATCGGGCATATATTTTTTTGAATCAGTCGTGGCTAACGGTATTGGCTTCGATATACGCAAAATTAATGTCTTCGCCGAGGCCCGGACGTTGTGACAAATGCACAAATCCCTGGTCATCCATCGGGTCAACAATGCTATTGAGATAAGCCGCCGGTTCATCGTAGTCGAGGAACGGATGCAGCAGGCCGCGCTCGTACCAGCGGCAGTTGCGGATCGCGCCGACCACCGCCAGGCTTGCCGCGCCGTTGCCGTGGACTTCGCAATCCATGCCGAAAGATTCCGCCAGCGCCGCGACCTTCATGGTCGGGGTAATACCGCCCACGCCGTTAGCGCCGGCGCGCAGAATGTCGCAGGCTCCGGCTTTCACCCATTCGGCGCGCATGTGGTGCTTGCCGCCGAAGCTCTCCGGCCCGACGATGGGGATCGACAGGTTTTCCGCCAGCCACGCGTAGGAGGACATCGAATCCTCCTCCATCGGCTCTTCAAACCAGGCGAAATTGAGTTTTTCCAGCTCTTTGCCGATCCACAGCGCCTCGGCGCGGCTGTACCAGTGATAGCCGTCAATCATCAGGTCAATATCCGGCCCCACCGCTTCGCGCACCGCCGCGCAGGCTTTAATGTCCATTTTGGGATTGGGCGCAAAAGAGATTGGCGGCATCCAGGTGTGCAGCTTGATGGCCTTGTAGCCGCGGGCGACCAGCTTTTCGGCAAAGGCGGCATACTCTTCCGGAGTCGACAGACCACCCGGCAGATCGTCGCCGCACATCGTGCTGCCGTAAGCCGGGACGGTGTCGCGATAGCCGCCGAGCAGCTTGTAAACCGGCATCTTAAGGCTGCGGCCTATCAGGTCCCACAGCGCCTGTTCAATAAACGACAGCGCGCGCTCCGTTAGCTGATGTGCACTACCGCGCTGCCAGTGGTTAAGATCCTGCCAGATACGCTCGCGGTTAAACGGGTCCTGCCCCACCAGCACTTTGCGGAAAAAAGTATTCACCACGAACGGGCGCACGACTTCCGGAGGCGCAAATGAAAAACCCTGCGCCCCATCATCAGCGGTGATGGTCAGCATCGCCATTTTGGCCATGCTTTCAGCCCCCGGATGGGAGTGCCCGGCGCTGTCGGAAACCCGACGTGTGGGATACTGGAAAACGGTGACATTCACAGATTCAATTTTCATGCTCAATCCTTATCACGGCCAAATCCGATCGATAGAAGCAAATCGGCAAAGTGGTTTCACATTATTGAAAATACGTTTCAATATCTAATCTAAGCACAATTACGTAGCAGTGCCTCGGACAAACACCGCTAAGCAAGGCAATAAATTTGGGCATTGGCACAACAAGACGTGACTGTTTTCACAAAAGATGAGTGAAATGTGAGGCGGATCGGCATGGAGAAAAAAGGGCGTGAGTTATGCGACCGCCTCTGGCTCGGCGGTAAGCGCTTCCAGCAGTTCAGGCAGCGCCCGGTAGCGGCCCACGGCGGCCTGAAAACGCGCGTGCTGGCTATCTTCGGCAATCACTATCGTGGCAATCCCCGCCGCCCGGGCCGCGCTAAAGCCGTTTAAGCTGTCTTCGATCACCAGGCACCGGCTGGCGTCGAGATTAAGCTTATCCAACGTCGTCAGATACACCGCCGGATGCGGCTTGCCCTGCGCTTCATCGTCCGCGCTGCAAATCACATCAAAATAGTGCCAGAGCGAGAGCTTGTTCAGCACGGCGGCGATAACCTGCCGGGACGAGGAGGTGGCGAGGGCAATGTTATAGCCGGCATGGCGAAAATAGCGTAACGCCTCATGCACCCCGCGCATCGGCTCGCCTTCGGCGGCGATCAGGCCGGTGATGCGCTGCAATATGGCGTCTTCCAGCAGCGACGGGGCAAGGTTAAGCTGAAAATAGCGGCACCAGGTGCCGGCGATCTCATCGAGGCGCTTGCCTTTGGTCAGGGTTTCACACTCAGCCACGCTCGCCGTTGCCCCCCACTGCGCGAGGGCGTCGATTTGCGCCTGCCGCCACAGGCTTTCGGAATCAATAATCACGCCATCCATGTCAAAAATCACTGCCTGAATACTCATCATTCACCTCATTAAGGCTGGCATGCCTGGCACGCCAGCCGCATCACCTTAAGAGAACTCCACCTGCTCGCTGGCCGGCGCTTCCTTGTGGGAAAATCCCGGCTGCTCGACGCGGATAAACGCACAGAGGAAAAAGGCCACCACGTACAATGCGGTATAGGCGATAACGACCCCAATGGTGCTGAAGAACGGCAGCAGCACCACGGCGATCGCCGGGGCGAGAAAGTTCGACATCCCCGCCGACAGGTTATACACCGAAATCGCCGCGCCTTTGTGCTTCGGCTCCAGCGCCGGGAACACGGCGGCCAGCGGCACGAAGGCGGCGACAAAGATCCCCAGGGCGATGGCCGGGATCAGCGCCATCGCAAAGCTGTGGCCGAAGTGCTGAGGGATGTAGTAAAACGCCAGGCTGGAGAGCGCCATCCCGATGCAGCCGAACCAGCGCACCACCTTCATCCAGCCCAGTTTTTCGCCCAGAATGCCCCACAGCACGTTAGAGAAAATGGTGGTGAAGAAGAAGACCGCCCACACCTGGAGCCATTCTGAGGTGGTGAAGCCCAGCTCATCGACGAACATCATCGGCATAATCACCGCAAAGCCGAACAGCGAGAGCGTATTGATAATTCGCACCATGCTCGACAGCAGAATATTGCGGTTGGTATAGAGCAGCGTCGCGGCGCGGCCCAGCTCGGCGAACTTCTCGCGGGTGGTCAGATTCTGCATATGCTGCGGCGTTTTAATATGGCGCAGGGAAGCCAGCGCAATCACGCCCCCGGTAACGCAGAAGGCCAGCGCCAGCCACAGGGTGCCCATTTCGCCAATGTGCGGAATGGTGAAACTCGGAATATAGCTGCCGAAGACGCCGATGCCGATGGAATAGACCGCCCAGAACCAGCCGATGGCCGAGCTGGCGTTGTCGCTTTTGACGTTATGGACAATCGCCACGATAAACGAGTAGAGGAATAGCGGATACGCGAAGCCGCGAATGCCGTAGAAAACCAGGATCAGCGCATAGTTGGCGTGACCGAGGCCGAAAACGAGGAACAGCACGTGGAATACGCACCACAGCACGAAGCCAATCATCATGGTTTTCAGCGGCGTAATAATTTCCGCCACCACGCCGGAGATCCATGCCGACAGCGCGGCGGCCAGGCCATAGAGGGTAAAGGCAAAGGAGGCCTCCGCCGGGGAGAATCCGAGCGCTTTGATATAGTGCGAGAGAAAGGCTAATTCAAAACCGTCGCCGGTCATAAATACGGCAATGGCGATGTATCCCCAGAGCAGGTTCAGGGGTAAACCGAGCCACTGTTTATTATTGATAGACATAATGACCTCGTTTTCAGGGTACAGGAGGCCGCTCCGGTTAGTTCACCGGAGCGGTTATGGTGATAAAAATTAATGCTGCCGATAGTGCAGATCGTTTAAATACAGGGCCTTAAACTGCGCGTAGCGTTGCATCAGGGTGTGGTGGCGAACGGGATCCGCACGCCAGGTCTGCCAGACTTCCGGTTTTTCACATACCGCGGCGCGCCGCCGGTCTCTCCGCCTTTGTGGGTCACCACCGGCATAGCGAGAATATCGGCCAGCAGCTGGGCCCAGAACGGACTGCGGGCGCCCCCGCCCACCAGCGAGCATTGCGCGATCGGCGTCCCGCTCTCTTTCAATACCTGCAGGCCGTCGTTGATGCCAAAGCTCACCCCTTCCAGCACCGCGTAGCCGAGCTGGGCGCGCAGGCTGGAGTGGGTCATGCCCCAGAACATGCCGCGAGCGTCAGGATCGTTATGCGGGGTACGTTCCCCGGAGAGATAGGGCAGGAAGAACGGCGCGTTGGCCTTCTCCTCTTCGCTTAGCTCGGCAATCTCCGCCAGCAGCGCCACCTCCGTGGTGCCGGTCAGGCGGCAGAACCACTGCAAACAGCTGGCGGCGCTGAGCATCACGCTCATCTGATGCCACAGGTTCGGCAGAACGTGACAAAACGCATGGACCGCCGACTGCGGCGCCGGACGATAGGCGTCGGTCACCACAAACAGCACCCCTGAGGTGCCGAGCGAAATAAACGCGTCCCCCGGCGAGACCGCGCCGACGCCAATGGCGCTGACCGCGTTATCGCCGCCGCCCCCGGCCACCACCACCGAGGCGTTCAGCCCCCAGCGTTCGGCCACTTTCGGATCAAGGGTGGCGGAAACCTCGCAGCCTTCCACCAGCGTCGGCATCTGGCTGCGCGACAGACCGCACTTGTCCAGCAGCGCATCGGACCAGTCGCGCTTCGCCACGTCCAGCCACAGCGTCCCGGCGGCGTCCGACATATCGGAGACTTTCTTCCCGGTCATCCGGTAGCGCAGATAATCCTTCGGCAGCAGCACCGTGGCGGTGCGCTGAAAGTTTTGCGGCTCGTGACGACGCACCCACAGCAGCTTCGGCGCGGTAAAGCCGGGCATCGCCAGGTTGCCCGCCACCTGATGCAGCTCCGGCGCCATCTCCTCCAGCTCCGCGCACTCTGCGGCGCAGCGGGTGTCGTTCCACAGAATGGCCGGACGGATCGTCTCCCCCTTTTCATCCAGCAACACCGCGCCGTGCATCTGTCCGGAGAGGCCAATCGCCTTGACGGCCGGCCAGTGCTGGGCGCATTTTTCCCGCAGCGTGGCCATCAGATACTCCGTCGCCTCCCACCATAACTCCGGTGATTGTTCTGACCAGTGCGGATGAGGCCGCTGAATGCTCAGCGGCGCGCTATGGCTGGCGATAACCTGATTGTTCTCATCAATGACCAGCGCTTTGACTTCCGATGTGCCAAGATCGATACCCAGATACATAGCCACCTCTTATTTAATCAGCGTGTAAACGGCGGCGACTTTCTCGCGCATCAGCGCCAGGAAATCCGCGTTGTCGGCCAGGTCACCAAACAGGGCTTTATCGCGGGCGAAGACAGCCAGCGGATCCTGAGCCTCATACATCTCATGCACCGCCTGCTCATCCAGGATGCCGTCCTGGTACTGATACGGCAGGGTTCCCTTATGCCACTGCTCCATAAAGACGAAGAACAGCGCCGGCAGCATGGCGGTGGCTTGCGGGCGGACGCCGCGCTGATAGCACTCCTGCAGGGTTGGGGCGATCATCGCCGGAATTTTCGAGAAACCGTCGGCGGCGACGCGCTGGTTGGTGTCCTGGATATGCGGGTTGGTAAAGCGCTTGAGCACCACATCGCGGTAGGTCGGCAAATCAATACCGTTATCGCCCAGGCATGGGATCACATCTTCCGTGACGTAGCGGTCGGCAATGGCGTAGATAACATCGGTGAGTGTGCTTTCGTGAATATACTGCTGGCCGATTAAGGTCCCCGCCCACGCAATGCAGCTGTGCGACGCGTTCAGGATGCGGATTTTCGCCTCTTCATACGGGATAACCGACTCGACCATCTCCACGCCGACCGCTTCCAGGTTCGGGCGGGCATCGCGGAAGTTGTTCTCCACCACCCACTGGATAAAGGTCTCGCCCATGACCGGCGCCTTATCGTCAATGCCGGTTTGCGCTTTGATACGGGCCGGCAGATCGGCCGCCGGACGCGGGGTGATGCGGTCCACCATGGTGTTCGGACAGGTGGTATTGGCCGCCATCCAGTCAATCACCGCCTGTTTGCCGGTGAGTTGCAGGAACTCCACCATCCCGTCGTGGAAGCGCTCGCCGTTATGACGCACGTTGTCGCAGTTGAGCAGGGTCAGCGGCCCGGCGTTGTCCGCCATGCGCTTTTCCAGAATTCGCGCGAGGGTGCCGTAAATAGTTTTGCATTCGCCTTTCAGGTCAGCCTGCAGGTCGGGGTTGCTGGTTTCCAGCTGATGGCGGGTATTCAGGTAGTACCCCCCTTCCGTCACGGTAAAGGCGATAACTTTGGTTTGCGGGTTGGCCCCTTCGTTAATCAGCGGCTGCAGCCCGGCCTGCCACGGCAGCAGTTTCTGAATTGAGGTGATCTCTTCATATTCACGCGCCCCTTCCGGGCTGACGGTCTCCAGGACGTAACGTCCGCCCTGCGCCGCCAGCGCCTGCACCACCTGCTCGGCGTCGTTGCGAATATTGCCCGCCGCGATGCGCCAGCGCTTATCGCCGGAAGCGATCAGACGATGCAGATACCACGCCTGATGCGCGCGATGAAAAGAACCCAGACCGATATGAAGCCATGTGAATTGATTGTTCATGTTCTGCTCTCCTTGAGTGGATGGCGCCACTGTAATTGATCATTTGACCAAAATAAGAGCCACGGATCACAAAAGAGCAATTACCCAATTAAATTACAAATGACCAGTAAAGAGCAAAAGCTTGCCAGTTATGGCAACCACGGCGAGAATGCGGATATTCGCCGGGCCAATTGCGTGCCCTGGCCAGCAACTTAGGGCGGGAAACCATGAGTAAAGAAGACGATATCCGGTTGGATCAGAAGGTGCGTGCCGCATGGATGTACTACATCGCCGGCCAGAATCAGAGCGAGATCGCCAGCCAGTTGGGCACCTCCAGACCGGTGGTGCAACGGCTGATCGCCGCCGCGAAAGAAGAAGGGATTGTGTCGATTAATCTGCACCATCCGGTGGCGAACTGCCTCGATTATGCGCAGTTGTTGCAGGAAAAGTACCGGCTTATCGAGTGCAATGTGGTCCCCGCCTTTAGCGAAGAGAGTACCCTCGACAGCGTGTCGTTTGGCTGCTATCAGCTGATGGCTCGCTATCTGCAGGATGATAAAGAGAAAATCATCGGCCTGGGCTCGGGCCTGACCCTGAAAAAAGCGCTGCAGCGCATCGATTTCGACAGCCTGAATACCCGCTGCGTGGCGCTGATCAGCGCCATGGACGCCGACGGGCAGTGCAACTATTACGATGACGTGCCCCTGCTGCTCACCCGCAAAATTAAGGCCAAGTACTATCAGTGGCCTGCGCCGCGCTACGCCCAGACCGCGGATGAGTATGAGATGTGGTGCACCAATCGCTTATTCCGCAGCGTCTCTGGCGTCGCCCGGGAGGCGGACGTCATTTTTGTCGGCATTGGTCCGCTGGGCACGCAAAGTCCCATCTTTAAAGACGGCTTTATCAATCAGGCGCAGATGGATGAGGTGACCGCCCGCGGCGGCATCGGGGAGATCCTCGGGCGGTTTATCGATGCAGAAGGCGAGGTGGTAGACAGCGAGATCAACCGCATGATCACCAGCTATGATATCCGCCAGAACCACTGCCCGCGGATTGCCGCGGCCTGTGGAGAATACAAACGACCGGCGATCCTGGCCGCCCTTAAAGGCGGCTGGATCAACGGTCTGGTGACCGATGAACATACCGCGCGCTGGCTGCTGACGCGCTAACGGCGCGGACTGAGGACACATACAAAACGGTAACCCCGGTGCGCGTCGCGCCACCGGGGAACCCAACGATACTGGTGCTTATCAGGCGATAGTCACTTTCCCGTCGAGATAGACATCCTGCACGGCATTGATCAGCTTCACGCCGTCGGCCATCGATTTCTTAAACGCTTTGCGGCCAAGGATCAGCCCCATGCCGCCGGCGCGTTTATTGATCACCGCCGTGCGCACCGCGTCGGCAAGGTCGGTCTCCCCGCCCGCCGCGCCGCCGGAGTTAATCAACCCGGCGCGGCCCATGTAGCAGTTGGCCAGCTGGTAGCGCACCAGATCGATGGGGTTATCGCTGGTCAGTTTGCTGTACACCCGGTCATCGGTATAGCCGAAGTTAACCGCTTTGTAGCCGCCGTTATTCTCCGCCATCTTTTGCTTGACGATATCGGCGCCGATGGTGGCCGCCAGGTGGTTGGCCTGACCGGTCAGGTCAGCGGAAACATGGTAGTCGACACCGTCTTTCTTGAATGCCGAATTGCGCAGATAGGCCCACAGCACGGTGACCAGGCCCAGCTCATGGGCCCGCTCAAAGGCCGCGGAGATCTCTTCTATCTGACGACGCGATTGTTCCGAGCCGAAATAGATCGTCGCGCCCACGGCCACCGCCCCCATATTGAACGCCTGCTCAACGCTGGCGTAGAGGGTCTGGTCGTACTCGGTGGGGTAGCTCAGCGTTTCGTTATGGTTGAGCTTCACCAGGAAAGGAATACGATGCGCGTAACGGCGCGACACCGAGGCCAGCACGCCGTAGGTCGATGCCACGCAGTTACAGCCGGCTTCGATCGCCAGCTCGACGATATTTTTCGGATCAAAGTACAGCGGGTTGGCGGCGAAGGAGGCCCCTGCCGAGTGCTCCACGCCCTGGTCGACCGGCAGAATGGACAGGTAGCCGGTCCCCCCCAGTCGTCCGGTGTTGTACAGGGTTTGCATATTGCGTAGCACCGCCGGCGGCCGGTTGTTATCCACCATCACCCGATCAACATAATCTGCGCCAGGCAGATACAGCTGGTCGGCCGGAATGGTTATACAACGGTGCTGCAAAAGGCTCTCGGCATCTTTGCCCAGCAACTGCGTAATATCAGTCATAGCAATCTCCCGTAAGGCCGGCCGGAGCCGGCATGCATTATCCCAACCCAATTATTTTGGGCAGGTTAAGCCTGGTACCGACTTAGCCTATTTTCCAGCCGGGAGGGCATTTTTTCAGGAGATTCTGCTGTCCCGTTACGCTGCCATTTACCACCAGGCGTGGAAATGGTGTACCGGCCCGATGCCGTGGCCCACCTCCAGGGAGTCGGCCTGCGCCAGGGCCGCCGACAGCCAGGCCTTGGCCTCGGTAACGGTGGCCGCCCAGTCGGCGTGACGCGGACGCAGCGCCGCCAGCGCCGCCGAGAGCGTGCAGCCGGTGCCGTGCGTGTTTTTGGTCTGTACTCGCGGCGCGGTAAATCGCTGTTCCCCTTCGCGGGTGAAGAGCCAGTCCGGGCTCTCGGCATCGTCGAGATGGCCGCCCTTCATCAATACCGCGCCGCAGCCCAGCGCCAGCAGCGCCCGCCCCTGCTCCAGCATTTCGCGCTCGTTGCGCGCATGGGGTGCATCAAGCAGGGCGGCCGCTTCCGGCAGGTTCGGGGTGATCAGCGACACCTGCGGCAACAATCGTTGACGCAGGGTCTCCACCGCCGAGGCCGACAGCAGCGGATCGCCGCTTTTCGCCAGCATGACGGTATCCAGCACCACGTTGGCCACCCGGTAGCGCGCCAGCCGCTCGGCCACGGCTTCCACAATATCGGTTTCCGCCAGCATGCCGATTTTGGTGGTATCGATGCGCACATCGCTGAACACCGAATCGAGCTGCGCCGCCACAAAGTCCGGTTCAATACGATAGACCGACTGCACGCCGCGGGTGTTCTGCGCCACCAGGGCGGTGATCGCCGAGCAGCCGTAGGCCCCCAGCGCGGAGAAGGTTTTCAGATCGGCCTGGATACCGGCCCCGCCGCTGGGATCGGTGCCGGCGATGGTCAGAGCATTGATGCGTTTCATGCGCGCACCTCCTGATACAGCGCGTCGAGAAACGCCGGAACAAAGCTCCCGGGCCCCCCGTGACGGGCAGCGATTTCCCCGGCCTGCTTCATGAGCCCGCAGGCGGCGGCCACGTTTTCCAGCCGGTCTCCCGGCAGCGCCGCGCTCGCCGCCACCACCGCCGACAGCGCGCAGCCGGTGCCCACCACCCGGGTCATCAGCGCACTGCCGCCCGCCACGCTGAGCACCCGCTCGCCGTCGGTGACGTAATCCACCTCACCGGTGACCGCCACGACGGTGGTCAACTGACGAGCCAGCGCCTGGGCCGCCGGCAGCGCCGCGGCGGCCGTATCGGTGGTATCCACCCCGCGCCCGCCGGCGCTCATCCCGGCCAGCGCCAGAATTTCGGAGGCATTCCCGCGAATGGCCGCCGGCTGGAAGGCCAGCAGCGCGTGACAAAAGGCCGTGCGCACGGTCAGGGCGCCGACCGCCACCGGATCCAGCGTCCAGGGCTTGCCGGCCTGGCGGGCCTGCTCCACTGCAGCACGCATGGCCACTGCGCGATCTTCGGTCAGGGTGCCGACGTTGATTAACAGCGCATCGGCGATGGCGGCGAACTGCGCCGCTTCGCGGGGATCGATCACCATCGCCGGCGAGGCGCCGACGGCCAGCAGGACATTGGCGGTAAAGGTCTGCACCACGTCATTGGTCATGCAGTGCACAAGGGGGGGATGGGCGCGCAGCAGATGGCGCAGGTGCGCGACAGGCGCGGGATTCAACAGCTCAGGCATGGTTTGCTCCCGCCAGACGAGGTAGAAGCAATGACCCTGCGGTCTCTGACTTCCCTACGCTGGCATTATCCAGATCAGGTGGTACGGGTATTTCTCAGCCTTCAACGAAGAAGGGCACCCCGAGTCATAAAAGCGGTACAACATTTTCCTGAAGCAGGATATGAAATGTGGCGGTGTAACACAAGCTGACCGGCTTTTTTCCCCGTCCGCCAGCTAATACAAAAGGCGTAATTTCTGATTAAAAATATGTTTTTTGCAAGCAAAACTGGATGAATGTAAATGTGTGGTTATATTTAAAAAATCTGTAACAAACAGTCACCTGCGTTAAATCGGTAAAACCGAACGAACCATGCAATAAATGAGGATTCCAATGAAATTAACCCCGATAGTGAAAGGGTTAGCGTTAGCGGGCATGTTGAGTAGTCTCGCTTTCGCCGCCTGGGCAGATACGTCAGCCAAAGAGGCAACCGAAGCGACCAAAAAAGCGAACGATGCCCTCTACAACCAACTCCCCTTCTCCGATAACACCGATTTCACCAATGCGCATAAAGGCTTTATTGCCGCCCTGCCGCCAGAGGTCATCAAAGGCGAACAGGGCAATGTCATCTGGGATCCGGGCCAGTACGCCTTCATTAAAGAAGGGGAAAAAGCGCCAGAAACCGTAAACCCGAGCCTGTGGCGCCAGTCGCAGCTGATCAACATCAGCGGCCTGTTTGAAGTCACCGACGGGGTCTACCAGATCCGCAACCTCGATCTCTCCAATATGACAATCATTGAGGGCAAAGAGGGGATCACCGTCGTAGACCCGCTGGTCTCTGCTGAAACCGCCAAAGTTGGCATGGATCTCTACTATAAAAACCGGGGTAAAAAACCGGTCGTCGCGGTGATCTACACCCACAGCCACGTTGACCATTACGGTGGCGTGCGCGGCGTGGTTGATGAAGCCGACGTCAAAGCGGGTAAAGTAAAAATCTACGCGCCGTCCGGCTTTATGGAAGCGGCGGTGGCGGAAAATATCATGGCCGGGAACGTCATGAGCCGCCGCGCCAGCTATATGTACGGCAACCTGCTGAAGCCGGACGCTAAAGGCCAGGTGGGCGCGGGCCTGGGGACGACCACCTCGGCAGGCACCGTCACCCTGATTGCGCCAACCAACATCATTGATAAGGATGGCCAGAAAGAGGTGATCGACGGCCTGACCTATGACTTCATGCTGGCGCCAGGCTCCGAAGCGCCGTCAGAAATGCTGTGGTATATCGAAGAGAAGAAATTGATCGAATCCGCAGAGGATGTCACCCACACTCTGCATAACACCTACTCGCTGCGCGGGGCGAAGATCCGTGAACCGCTGCCGTGGTCGAAATATATCAACCAGGCGATCGTTCGCTGGGGCGATAAGGCTGAGATCATTATGGCCCAGCACCACTGGCCGACCTGGGGCAACGAGAACGTGGTTAACCTGCTGAAGAGTCAGCGTGACCTGTATCGTTACATCAACGACCAGACCCTGCGGATGGCTAACGAAGGCCTGACCCGCGATGAAATCGCCGCTAACTTTAAGCTGCCGGACGGCCTCGCCAATACCTGGGCTAACCGCGGCTACTACGGCTCGGTCAGCCACGATGTGAAGGCCACCTACGTGCTGTATCTCGGCTGGTTCGACGGCAACCCGGCCACCCTTGACGAACTGCCGCCGGAAGAAGCGGCGAAGAAGTTCGTCGAGTACATGGGCGGCGCGGATGCCATCCTGAAGAAAGCGAAAGAGGATTACGACCAGGGTAACTACCGCTGGGTTGCTCAGGTGGTGAGCAAAGTCGTCTTCGCCGACCCTAACAACCAGCAGGCGCGTCATCTGGAAGCCGATGCCCTGGAGCAATTAGGCTATCAGGCGGAGTCCGGCCCGTGGCGTAATTTCTACCTTACCGGCGCCCAGGAACTGCGCAATGGCGTGGTGAAAGGTCCGACCCCGAACACCGCCAGCCCGGACACCGTCCGCGCCATGACCCCGGAAATGTTCTTTGATTATCTGGCGGTCCATATCAATGGCGAAAAAGCGGGCAATGCGAAGTCGGTCTTCAATATCGATCTGGGCAATGACGGCGGTAAATATAAACTGGAACTGGAAAACGGCGTGCTGAACCACACCGCGAATGCGCAAGCCAAAGAGGCGGATGCCACCCTGACGCTGGATCGCGCCACCCTGAATAAAATCATTCTCAAAGAAGAGACCCTGAAGCAGGCGGAAGATAAGGGGGAAGTTAAAATCAGCGGTAACGGGGCTAAACTCGATGAGATGTTAGGCTATATGGACCCGTTTGACTTCTGGTTTAACATCGTGACGCCGTAATGATTCGCTGACGGCTATCCTGGTAACAAGGCGGTGCTCCCGCCTTGTTACCCTCTCCTGCCCGGTCAGTACTCCGCAGGCAGCGGTCGATCGATAGAGATCAGTTTGCCACGTTTCATCGTGATATATCCCCCCGCCTTTAAGTCCGCCAGCACGCGAAACACATGAGTGCGCGAAAGATTGGTACGCCGGATGATAAATAACGCCAGCCCCTCATTTTCACCCTCATGCGTATGCTGCCGATACAAATAGCGATACAGCATCGGACGAATCGTCTGGTAGCTGGTGACCTGGCGACGTTCATTGTGCAGGTCGATGGTAAAGATACTCATGAACACCAACACCTTCGCCAGCGCCTCAATGCGCTGCGGGTGGGTTGCAATAAAAAGGCGATCAAAAGTGGCGTAGGAAATTTTACGCAGCGTCACGGTTGCGCTTCCGGTATATTCAAATTTCGCCAGCGGGCAATACCGTTCCATCAGGCCAATCGGCATATGCTCAATAGTATTACCGATATTCAACCCATCATCCGGCATTAATATGGATAGCGAACCCTCGGTACAAAAATAAATATACCCCGGTTGCGGGCACCATTTTTTATTGGCGGCGAGAATAACCTCTTCACCTTCCACGAGGATATCGGCAAAAAAGTCGGCTATGGCTAACGTCTTATAATAACTATGTATTTCCTGGAAATTCATTCTCTGCCCTCGCCTGCGCCGTTAGCGACAGTATAGCAGCCCTCGCCTGCTAAAGACGAGGAGATCCTTTAGCGGCGCCGCGCCAGTCCCATATGGGACTATTCAGCGGAATATTAGTCTTTAGAATAAACGACAAGCCATTCACTTTTTAAGCGGGAGATATTTTTTATTTCCGCATAATAAATTACCTGAGAGGTAGTGATGAATTTAAATCAGATAGCCAAAAATCTGGCGCTGGCCGGAATGTTATCGTCTTTGTCGGTAACCGCCTTTGCCGCCGCGCAACAACAGGATGCCACACCGGCCACGCGGGAGGCGAACCAGGCGCTATACCGTAAACTGCCGTTTGCGGATAAAACCGACTTTAACAACGCCCATCAGGGATTTATCGCGCCCCTGCCGCCGGCGATGCTCAAAGGTGACCAGGGAAATATTATCTGGGATCCGGCCAAATATAATTTCGTCAAAGAGGGCGAAAAGGCGCCGGACACCGTCAATCCCAGCCTGTGGCGACAGTCGCAGCTGCTTAATATCGGCGGTCTGTTCAAAGTCACCGACGGCGTTTACCAGATCCGTAATCTCGATCTTTCCAATATGACCATTATTGAAGGCAAAACCGGGATCACCATCATCGACCCGCTGCTAAGCGCCGAACCGGCCAAAGAGGCTCTGGCGCTCTATTTTGCCCACCGGCCGAAAAAACCGGTGGTGGCGGTGCTGTTTACCCACAGCCATGTGGACCACTACGGCGGTATCCGCGGGGTGGTGGATGAAGCCGATGTCAAAGCCGGAAAAGTGAAGATTTACGCCCCGGACGGCTTTATGGAAGAAGCGGTTTCCGAAAATATCATGGCCGGTACCGCAATGAGCCGCCGCGCCAGCTATATGTATGGCAACCTGCTGAAGCCGGACGCCAAAGGTCAGGTTGGCGCCGGTCTCGGCACCACCACCTCGGCGGGTACCGTCACGCTGATCCCGCCGACCAACTACATTACCCATACCGGTCAGCAGGAAGTGATCGACGGCCTGACCTATGACTTTATGATGGCGCCGGGCTCGGAAGCGCCGTCTGAGATGCTGTGGTATGTCAAAGAGAAGAAAATGATCGAGGCGGCAGAGGATGTCACCCATACCCTGCACAACACCTACTCGCTGCGCGGCGCCAAAATCCGCGATCCGCTGGCGTGGTCGAAATACATCAACGCCGCCATCGACCGCTGGGGCAACGATGCGGAAGTGATTATCGCGCAGCACCACTGGCCGACCTGGGGCAACGACAATATCGTTAAGCTGATGAAAGGTCAGCGCGATATGTATCGCTATATCAACGACCAGACTCTGCGGATGGCGAATTTGGGCATGACCCGCGATGAGATCGCCGCCAACTTCAAGCTGCCGGAGTCCCTTGAGAAACAGTGGTCCAGCCGCGGCTACTACGGTTCCGTCAGCCACGATGTGAAAGCGACCTACGTCTTCTACCTCGGCTGGTTCGACGGCAACCCGGCCACCCTCGACGAGCTGCCGCCAGAGCAGGCGGCGAAGAAGTTCGTGGAATATATGGGCGGCGCCGATGCCATCATGCAGAAAGCCAAAGCCGACTACCAGCAGGGGAACTACCGCTGGGTGGCGCAGGTGACCAGCAAAATCGTCTTCGCCGATCCGAACAATCAGCAGGCGCGTCATCTGGAAGCCGACGCCCTGGAGCAGCTCGGGTATCAGGCGGAAGCCGGGACCTGGCGCAACTTCTACCTCACCGGCGCTCAGGAGCTGCGTAACGGCGTGCAGAAACTGCCGACGCCGAACACCGCCAGCCCGGATACCGTGCGGGCGATGACGCCGGAAATGTTCTTCGATTACCTCGGGGTGCATATCAACGGCGAAAAAGCCGGGGCGGCTAAAGCGGTCTTTAACATCGACCTCGGTAAAGACGGCGGCAAGTACAAACTGGAGCTGGAAAACGGCGTGCTTAACCATACCGCCAATGCGGTAGCCGACAACGCAGACGCCAGCATCTCGCTCAGCCGCGACACCCTGAATAAGATCATCCTGAAACAGGAGACGCTGAAGCAGGCTCAGGCCAACGGCGAGGTTAACATTAGCGGCAATGGCGCTAAGCTCGACGAAATGCTGAGCTATATGGACACCTTTGCCTTCTGGTTCAACATCGTCACCCCGTAAGCGCAACGCGCCCCACGCTCCCCCGCCGCCTGCCAGGCCGCGGGGGAATTTTATCTTCAGGCAAACGCGCCGAGGGTTTGCCATCCCCCCGCCCGCGGCTCAAAATACGCTGAGGACAACTTTTTGCGCGGAGGTATTTATGGCGCTTTATCACCATGCGCTGGTACTGATTAACAGCAGTCAGGACGGCGTCCCGCTGCTCGAGCATGCCGCCAGAATGGCGGAAGAGAACGGCATGCGCATCACTATCGCCCACATCAGCACCGACTACCGGGCGCTGAACTATGTTTCCGACAGCCTGCGCGACGATCAGGTCTCGCAGGAGGTGATCCAGGCCAAAGCCCTGCTCAACGAGCTGGCCTGCACCGTCTCCCTGCCGGTGGATACCCTCTCGCTGGTGACCACCCGCCGCTTTGAAGATGTCGAAACCTGCGTTCGACAGCGGCAGATCGATTTAATTATTGCCGGACACCATAACCGGCTGCTGGGCGTCCTCTCCTCACACTCGCTGGAGTACATCAACCACTTAACCATAGACGTGCTGATCAAGCACCTGCCCTAGCGCAAGGCGGCCTGCAGCAGGGAAAAACAGTCTTCGATAAGCGGCGGCAGCGCCTGCGGCCCGCGCATCAGGGCCACCGTGCGGGTCAACGCCGGCTGCTGCAGCTGGGCGACCTTGAGCGCCGGGTCCTGCAGATGGGTGGTGTACAGCTCCGGCAGTATCGCCACGGCTAAGCGCGAGCGCACCAGGCCATACAGGGTTTCGATATAGTCCACCTGGTAGCGGGTGGTCAGCGTCAGGCGATGGCTCTCCACTAATGCCGCTACCAGCCGCTGAATATTGCCCTTCGAGAAGACGGCAATGTCCCGCCCCACCAGCTGTTTCCACGGCAGATGCGCCTGCGCGGCCAGCGGATCGTCGCGGTGCAGCACCGCCACGAAGGGATCGTCGCGCAGCGGATAGACCAGCAGTTCTGCGGGCAGTGAGCTGTCGATCGCCCCGATGCCGAAATCAATCTCGCCGCGCAACAGCGCCTGGATGAGCGCATCGTTAGTCTGATCGTGAAATTCAATACGCAGGCGGGGAAAGGCCTGGGCCAGGGTCTGCGGCAGCAGCGGAAACAGCAGCGAACTGACCGACGGCACCAGGCCGATGCGCACCGTCCCGTCGCCGCCCGCCTCGACGATCTGCTGCATATCGAAAAAGGCCGCCTGCGCCACGCTGAGGATCCGCTGGGCGTGGGGTAAAATCGCCGCCCCCAGTTCAGTCAGGGTGACCGCCGAAGCGGTGCGGTTGACCAGCTTGCCGCCGAGCACCGTTTCAATCTGCCGCAGAGCGCTGCTCAGCGCCGGCTGGCTAATCGCCAGCCGACTGGCGGTATCGGTAAAATGGCGCAGCTGGGCCAGGGTGACGAAATACTGAAGCTGTTTAAGAGAGAGCGCGGGCAGCCGCTGCCAGGGTTCGTTCATCATCGGGTTCGCTACGGTGGTCCTGCACAATAACCCGAGCTTATCGGGTGATAAATTTATTCATCTGGGCAAACGTTTGCTGTGCCCCTAGAGTATCCGCATTATCCTTGTGCCGGAGTGGTTATGTCCAGCAATGCTCAAGTCCGCCGTCGCGCCGTGCAGGCCGCGCGCGGCGAATCCCCGTTTGATCTGCTGTTGGTCGATGCGCAGATCGTCGATATGGCCACGGGCGAAATCCGCCCGGCTGACGTCGGTATCGTCGGCGAGATGATCGCCAGCGTCCACCCGCGCGGCAGCCGCGTCGACGCCCATGAAGTGCGTTCCCTGTCCGGCGGCTACCTGTCGCCCGGCCTGATGGACACCCACGTGCACCTTGAAAGCTCCCACCTGCCGCCCGAGCGCTACGCCGAAATCGTCCTCACTCAGGGCACCACCGCGGTGTTCTGGGATCCGCATGAGCTGGCCAATGTGCTCGGCGTCGAGGGCGTGCGTTACGCGGTAGACGCCAGCCGCCACCTGCCGCTGCAGGTGATGGTCGCCGCGCCGTCGAGCGTGCCCTCCACCCCCGGCCTCGAAATGTCTGGCGCCGATTTCGCCGGCGCGGAAATGGAGACCATGCTCGGCTGGCCGGAAGTGCGCGGCGTGGCGGAAGTGATGGATATGCATGGCGTGCTGCACGGTAGCGAGCGGATGCAGGAGATTGTCCAGGCCGGTCTCAACAGCGGAAAACTGATTGAAGGCCACGCCCGCGGGCTGAGCGGCGCCGACCTGCAGGCCTACCTCGCCGCCGGCGTCACCTCCGATCATGAACTGACCTCGGCGGACGACGCGCTGGAAAAACTGCGCGCCGGGCTGACGATTGAGATCCGCGGCTCGCACCCCTACCTGCTGCCGGATATCGTGGCGGCGTTGAAAACGCTGCCGCACCTCTCCTCGCAGATCACCGTCTGCACCGATGACGTGCCGCCGGATATGCTGCTGGAGAAAGGCGGGATCATCGCCCTGCTCAACCTGCTGATCGAGCATGGATTACCGGCGGTCGATGCGCTGCGTTTCGCCACCCTCAACGCCGCTATTCGCCTGCAGCGCCACGATCTCGGGCTGATTGCCGCCGGGCGTCGCGCCGACCTGGTGGTGTTTGATTCCCTGGAGAAACTGGCGGCCCGCGAAGTCTACGTTGGCGGGGAACGGCTGGCCCATGCCGGCCGCCTGCTGAAGCCGATCGCCCCGGCGCCGGGCGTGACGCCGCCGCGCGATACCTTGCAGATAGCCCCCCTCGCCGCCGATGACTTTATCCTGCGCATCAAGGGCATTCGCCACGGCGTCGCCCGCCTGCGCCATATCCGCGGCGCGCGCTTCACCCAGTGGGGCGAGGTCGAAGTGCAGATCCGAGACGGCCAGGTCCAGCTGCCCGCCGGCTTCAGCCTGATCTGGGTCAAGCACCGCCACGGCCGCCATCAGGCGACGCCGCAAATCGCCCTGCTTGAAGGCTGGGGCGAGCTGCGCGGCGCCATCGCCACCAGCTATTCCCACGATTCACACAATCTGGTGGTGCTCGGGCGCAATGCTGAGGATATGGCGCAGGCGGCCAACCAGCTTATCGCCTCCGGCGGCGGGATGGCGCTGGCGCAACGGGGCGAGATCCTCGCCCATGTGGCGATGCCGATTGCCGGCATGCTGTCGGATCTCCCGGCCGCCGAGCTGGCGCGTCAGTTCCGCGAGCTGCGCGATCTGAGCAGCAAAGTCGCCGACTGGGAGCCGCCGTACCGGGTCTTTAAGGCCATTGAAGGCACCTGTCTTGCCTGTAACGCCGGGCCGCATTTAACCGATTTGGGTCTGACCGACGGCGGCAGCCGCCAGATAGTCGACCCGTTGATAGCCTGCCGGGAAACCCCGGCGCCAACGCCTCACAACAATAATCCTCAGGGAGCCTGAGCATGGCCGATAACACACTTCACTCTTCCGCCCGCGATAACTGGCTGGAGCGCCGCTTTGCGCTGCGCTCGCGCGGCGGCACGCTGCGCAGCGAATGCCTGGCCGGGATCACCGGTTTTCTCGCCGCCGCCTATTTACTGGTGGTCATCCCGGGACTGCTGGCGATCGGCGGAATGGACAAAGGCGCCGCCACCACCGGCACCATTCTGGTCTTCGTCGTCGGCTCGCTGCTGATGGCGTTTTACGCCAACCTGCCGTTTATCGTCGGCCCGGGCATTGGCGGCTCGGTGCTGGTGGGGGTCACGCTGGCCGGTAGCGAGGGGATTGGCTGGCAGACAGGCCTCGGGATCGCCTGCTGGTCGGGGGTTCTCTTCTTCCTGCTGACCCGCTTTGGCCTGCGCGAAGTGGTCACCCGCTCGGTGCCGCAGTCGATCAAGCTGGGGCTGACGGCCTCCATCGGCCTGTTCGTCGCCGTCCTCGGCTTTCGCAACGCCGGGCTGGTGCTCGCCAATGCCAAAACCAACGCCCTGATGCTCGGCGACTTCCTCGCCCCCGGCGCGCTGGTGGCGCTGTGCGGCCTGTTCCTGGCGATAGCCCTGCAGGCGCGTAAGGTGCCGGGCGCCATTTTGTGGGCCATTCTGTGCGCTACCCTGGTGGGGATCCCGTTCGGCGTCACGAAACTGCCGACGCATTTTATCGATGTCCCCCACTCGCTGGCCCCGGTGCTGGGAGAGGTTGACCTGCTGGGGGCGTTAAACATCGCCTTCCTGCCGTTCCTGTTCGTCTTTTTCGCTTCTGAGTTTTTCTCCACCATGGGGACGACGCTGGCGGTGGGCGGCGAGGCGGGTCTGCTGGATGAAGAAGGCAACATGCCGCAGATTAATCGCCCGTTTATGGTCGATTCGATTGCCGCGGCGCTCGGCCCGTGGGTAGGTATTCCGGCGGCGACGGCGCTGATTGAGTCCTCGGCGGCGGCGGAAGCCGGCGGCAAAACCGGCCTCACCGCGCTGTCAGCGGCGGTGATGTTCCTGCTGATGCTGCTGTTCACGCCGGTGGCGCTGATGATCCCGAAGGAGGCCACCGCCCCGGCGCTGATCCTGATCGGCCTGAACATGTTCAGCGGCCTGCGCAAAGTGGATCTCGGCAACTTCACCGACGGCCTGCCGGTGCTGATGATGGTGATGATCACCCTCATCGCCAACAGCTTCGGCACCGGCATCGCCGGCGGGCTGCTGTTTTACATTGTGATCAAGGCCATCGCCGGCAAGTGGCGGGAAATCCCGATTGGCCTGTGGGTGCTGGCCGTCCCGCTGGTCTACTACTTCGCGACCTTAGTTAGACATTAAGCCCTTCACAATGTGATTTCACCTCTTCATATAACAAACGCACCGCGGCAGAGAGCTGTTTGCGGTGCGGACAAATCAGGTTCAACGGCACCACATCCCCCTGGTAACGCGGCAGCAGGCGCCGCAGGCGACCCGCCCGCAGATCGTCGCTGACGTCGAGCATCGATTTATAGGCAATGCCCTCCCCGGCCACCGCCAGCCGGCGGATCACCTCCGCGTCATCGCTCATCACCGTGCCGGAGACCTTCTGCTGCAGGACTTCGCCGTCGAGGCTCAGCGACCAGCGGTCGAACGGGCGGCCGCGCAATATGTAGATCAACGCATTGTGCTGGCCGAGCTCCTCAAGGGTCTGCGGCTCGCCGTGGCGGGCGATCCACTCGGGAGAGGCCACCAGCACCCGACGATTTTCCGGCGCCACCGGCAGCGAAATAAACGAGGCGTCATCGTTATTGCCATAGCGAAACGCGACGTCCACCGGATCTTTAAACACGTCGGTCAGCTGGTCGGAAAAGAGCAGCCGCAGGCGCAGCGCCGGGTGGCGTTGCCGAAAGTCGCGGAACAGGGTCAGGAGCAGGTTACGCCCGAGATCCGACGGCACGGCGATCTGCAGCATGCCGCGAATTTCATCGTCCGGGGTCTGGATCTTCTGCAGGCCGGCCTCGAGGGTATCGAGCATCTGGGTGGCATACGGCAGCCAGGTCTCCCCCTCCGGCGTCAGGCGCAGGCTGCGGGTCGAGCGGGCGAACAGGCGAATATTGAGGATCGTCTCCAGACGCTTAATCGCCGCGCTCACCTGCGCCGGTTGCTGCCCCGCCTCGCGCGCGGCGTCGCTAAAACTGCCCAGTGCCGCGGCGCGGACAAATAAGGTCAGATCTTCCAGCCTGAACATGCCGATTCTCCCCTGCTTCAGATTGCTCCCAAAATAGGCATCACCGTCGCTGCAACGCAAGCGGCGCAGGACTTGCGCCGTGTTTTGCTTACACTTTTTAAAAATCCAGTGCTTGCCATTTCAGCAACGCATCAGGAATGATACGAGGCTGCTATTTTGAGTCCAGGTAATATTGAGGAAACTATGCGTAAAACAAAAATGATGCTTCTGGGCGTACTCCTTGCCACCGCCGGCGCCAGCTGGACGGCTTCTGCCGCGGGGATCGATCAGTATGCGCTGAAAGAGTTCACCGCCGACTTCACCCAGTTCCACATTGGCGACACCGTTCCGGCGATGTACCTCACCCCCGAATACAACATCAAAGGGTGGCAGCAGCGTAATCTGCCCGCGCCGGACGCCGGCAGCCACTGGACCTATATGGGCGGTAACTACGTGCTGATCACCGACACCGAAGGCAAAATCCTCAAGGTGTACGATGGCGAGATCTTCTATCATCGCTGATCCGCTCAAACTCCGCATCCGCCCCGGCGAACCAGCGGACTCTCCGGCGCTGCGCCAGCTCTTTCTGCGGGCGCGCAGTATGTCGTGGACCTGGCTTCCCTCCACGACGTGGCGGCTGGAAGATTTCGATGCCGCCACCGCGGATGAACAGCTGTGGGTCGCGGAATACGACGGCCTGCCGGTGGGCTTTGCCGCCGTATGGACCGCCGATAACTTTCTTCACCATCTGTTCGTCGACCCGGACTGGCAGGGCAAGCATATCGGCAGCGCGCTGCTGGCGCAGGTCGAACGGACCTTTACCGCCAGCGGGACGCTGAAGTGCCTGATGGAAAATAAAAACGCCCTGCGCTTCTACCAGCGTCACGGCTGGACCATCGAAGCACAGGGCGCCTCGCCCGAGGGCGGATACTGGCTGATGCGCTCGCCGCGGCCTTAAACGGCGCGGAAGGCAATCTCACCCGGGATCACTTCTCCCTGCCAGTACATCTGGGCCGCCACCCGACCCGCCAGCTGGCGGTAGATGTCGGTAAATTCGCTTTCCGGACGCGCCACCACCGTCGGCGTGCCGTTATCCAGATCTTCCCGCAGCGTAATATGCAGCGGCAACTGGCCCAGCAGCTGGGTGTGGTATTTCTCGGCCAGTTTTTGCGCGCCGCCGGTGCCGAAGATCGGCTCATGGTGCCCGCAGTTGCTGCAGATATGCATGCTCATGTTTTCCACGATCCCCAGCACCGGCACTTCCACTTTTTCGAACATCACGATGCCTTTTTTGGCGTCGATCAGCGCGATATCCTGCGGCGTGGTGACTACCACCGCGCCGGTGACCGGAATGTTCTGCGCCAGCGTCAGCTGGATGTCGCCAGTGCCCGGCGGCATATCCAGCACCAGGTAGTCGAGATCCGGCCACAGGGTCTCCTGCAGCATCTGCATCAGCGCCTTGCTGGCCATCGGCCCGCGCCACACCATGGCGTTGTCGTCGGTCACCAGGTAGCCGATGGAGTTGGTGGCCAGACCGAACTTCATGATCGGCGCCATATGGGTACCGTCCGGCGAGGTCGGGCGGCTGTCTTCCGCGCCAAGCATGGTCGGAATCGACGGGCCGTAGATATCGGCATCCAGAATGCCCACCTTCGCCCCTTCCGCGGCGAGCGCCAGCGCCAGGTTTACGGCAGTAGAAGATTTACCGACGCCGCCTTTCCCGGAGCTGATGGCGATAATGTTCTTCACGCCGTTGATGCCGGGCTGGTTTTTCACGCGCTTGAGGGTCGCGATGCTGTGGGTCAGCTTCCAGTCGATGGCCTTCGCGCCAGTGATGCGCAACAGCTCGGCGCTGCACTGCTCTTTGAGCGCTTCGAAGGCGCTGCTCCAGACGAACGGCATTTGTAGCTCGATATGAACGGTATCGTCCAGCCAGGCGACATGGTGCAGCGCCTTGAGGGTGGTGAGATTATGCTTCAGGGTTGGGTGCTGGAAATTGGCCAGCGTCCCGGCGACCATCGCGCGGAGGCGCTCGGGGGATTTGGCCTGGGATTGCGAATTCATCCCGACTCCTTTGTTGTTTTGAGATGCTTTCAGTAATCACAGAGTTTATCACAGTAAAGGATTATCCATATATGGGCAGCCATTTATGGCGCACCCACAGCCCTTTTGGTAATATCGGAAGCCCTTTTTACAACAGAAGATGTAATGCTCACTATGACTCAAGTCGCGAAGAAAATTCTGGTAACGTGCGCCCTGCCGTACGCCAACGGCTCCATCCACCTCGGCCACATGCTGGAGCACATCCAGGCTGATGTCTGGGTCCGTTACCAGCGAATGCGCGGCCACGAGGTCAACTTCATCTGCGCCGACGACGCCCACGGCACGCCGATCATGCTCAAGGCGCAACAGCTCGGTATCACCCCGGAGCAGATGATTGGCGAGATGAGTCAGGAGCATCAGACCGATTTTGCCGGCTTCAACATCAGCTACGATAACTATCACTCGACGCACAGCGACGAGAACCGCGAGCTGTCGGAGCTTATCTACACCCGTCTGAAAGAGAACGGTTTTATCAAAAACCGCACCATCTCTCAGCTCTACGATCCGGAAAAAGGCATGTTCCTGCCGGACCGTTTTGTGAAAGGCACCTGTCCGAAGTGTAAATCTCCGGACCAGTACGGCGATAACTGCGAAGTGTGCGGCGCGACCTACAGCCCCACCGAACTGATCGACCCGAAATCGGTGGTCTCCGGCGCCACGCCGGTGATGCGTGACTCCGAACACTTCTTCTTCGACCTGCCGTCGTTCAGCGAAATGCTGCAGGCGTGGACCCGCAGCGGCGCGCTGCAGGAGCAGGTGGCGAACAAAATGCAGGAGTGGTTCGAATCCGGCCTGCAGCAGTGGGACATCTCCCGCGATGCGCCGTACTTCGGCTTCGAAATTCCGAACGCGCCGGGCAAATATTTCTACGTCTGGCTGGACGCGCCGATCGGCTACATGGGCTCTTTCAAGAACCTGTGCGACAAGCGCGGCGACACCACCAGCTTCGACGAATACTGGAAGAAAGACTCCACGGCCGAGCTGTATCACTTTATCGGCAAGGACATCGTCTACTTCCACAGCCTGTTCTGGCCGGCGATGCTGGAAGGCAGCCAGTTCCGTAAACCGACCAACCTGTTCGTGCATGGCTACGTGACGGTCAATGGCGCGAAGATGTCTAAGTCGCGCGGCACCTTCATTAAGGCCAGCACCTGGCTGAAGCACTTTGATGCCGACAGCCTGCGCTACTACTACACCGCCAAGCTCTCTTCGCGCATCGATGATATCGACCTCAACCTGGAAGACTTTATCCAGCGCGTTAACGCCGACATCGTCAACAAGGTGGTTAACCTCGCTTCGCGCAACGCCGGCTTTATCAGCAAGCGTTTTGACGGCGTGCTGGCCGCTGAGCTGGCCGACCCGGCGCTGTACAAAACCTTCACCGACGCGGCGGAAAGCATCGGCGAAGCGTGGGACAGCCGCGAGTTCGGTAAGGCCATCCGCGAAATCATGGCCCTCGCCGACGTGGCCAACCGCTATGTCGATGAGCAGGCGCCGTGGGTGGTGGCGAAACAGGAAGGCCGCGACGCCGACCTGCAGGCCATCTGCACCATGGGCCTGAATATGTTCCGCGTGCTGATGACCTGGCTGAAGCCGGTCCTGCCGCAGCTGGCCGCGCGCGCGGAAGCGTTCCTCAACAGCGAGCTGAGCTGGGACGCCATCCAGCAGCCGCTGCTGGCGCATAAGGTCAATCCGTTTAAGGCGCTGTACAACCGCATCGAGATGAAGCAGGTGGAAGCCCTGGTGGAAGCCTCTAAAGAAGAGGTGAAAGCCACCGCGGCGCCGGTCAGCGGCCCGCTGGCGGACGATCCGATTCAGGAAACCATCACCTTTGACGATTTCGCCAAAGTCGACCTGCGCGTGGCGCTGATTGAAAACGCGGAATTCGTCGAGGGCTCCGACAAGCTGCTGCGCCTGACGCTGGATCTTGGCGGCGAGAAGCGTAACGTCTTCTCCGGCATCCGCTCCGCTTATCCGGATCCGCAGCCGCTGATTGGCCGCCTGACGGTGATGGTCGCCAACCTGGCGCCGCGCAAAATGCGCTTCGGCATCTCGGAAGGGATGGTGATGGCCGCCGGCCCTGGCGGGAAGGATATCTTCCTGTTAAGCCCTGACGACGGCGCGAAGCCGGGTCAGCAGGTGAAATAATAAAAAAGCCGGAGAATATCTCCGGCTTTTTTTTGCCCGGCGGCGCTACCCTTGCACGGGCCGACGGGTTTTGTAGGCCGGGTAAGGCGAAGCCGCCCCCCGGCTAACCATCACGCCTTCGGGTTATGTACCCGCTGGGTCAGGCCGCGCAGGAAATTGCGCAGAAACTGGTCGCCGCACTCGCGGTAGTTTTTGTGGTCAGGCGACCGCATCATGGCGGTCACTTCCGGCACCGAAACGCGGTATTTCTGCTCGCTCATGATCGCCACAATATCGTCCGTTTTCAGCGAGAAGGCGATCCGCAGCTTTTTCAGCACCGTATTGTTATTCACCCGGCGCTCCAGCGCCAGCTCCGGCGCCGAATCGTCTTTACCGCGCTTGTCATAGATAAGGCCGTTGAGGAACCCCGACAGAATAATGTCCGGGCAGCGGACAAAGCCCTCTTCATCCTCTTTCGTCGTCCAGGTGTCGAAGCTGGCGGAGGTGGATTCCATATCGGATAGCGCAAGAATGCGCACCATATCGTTATTATTGACTTTCAGGGTGTAGCGCAGGCTACGAAGAATATCATTACTGAGCATGAGTGCCTTTTACTGTCGATGATGCAATGGGGCGCAGTGTAGCAGCTTTACAGGCCAATCGCCTCTTTCAGACTTTTTAAATAGCGCCGGCTCACCGGCACCGTTTGCCCGGCGCGCATCAGCAGCTCCGCCTGACCATTCTCCTCCAGGCGAATCTCCTTCAGGTGCGCCATATTCACCAGATACTGGCGATGACAGCGCAGCAGCGGCGTGCGGCTCTCAAGGGTGCGCAGGGTCAGCTCGGTAAACCCCTCCTTGCCCTCGCGGTCGGTCACGTAGATCCCGCTCATCCGGCTGCTGACGAAGGCCACATCCTCCATCTGCAGCAGCCAGATACGACTGTGTCCGGTACAGGGTATGTATTTCAGCGTCTGCCGGGCGTCATCCAGCAGCGACACATCCTGCAGATTACGCTCCTGGCGCAGACGGGCGAGGGTTTTCTCCAGCCGGGCAGCTTCAATCGGCTTGAGCAGATAGTCAAAGGCGTGCTCCTCAAAGGCTTTCACCGCGTATTCATCAAAGGCGGTGAGAAACACAATATAGGGGCGGTGCTCCGGGTCGAGCATCCCGACCATCTCCAGGCCGCTGATGCGCGGCATCTGGATGTCGAGAAACAACACGTCGGGACGCAGCTTATGGACCGCGCCAATCGCCTCCACCGCGTTGCCGCATTCGCCGACGATCTCGATATCGCGCTGAGTCTCCAGCAAAATACGCAGGTTTTCCCGCGCCAGCGGCTCATCATCGACGATCAATACTCTCAGCATGCATTCTCCTCCAGGGGCAAACGTAGGGTGACACGGGTAAAGCGCTCCGGTTCGCAGGTGACGCTGATACCGCAGTCGGCGCCAAAACGCGCCCGAAGCCGCCTGTCCACCAGATTCATCCCCAGCCCGCTGGCCTGAGGGTTGGCCCGGTACAGCCCGGCGTTATCTTCGATATCCAGCTGCAGCCAGCGATCGTCCTGGCTGGCGCGAATGGTAATTTCGCCGACGCCAAGATGTTGCGATGTGCCATGCTTAATGGCGTTCTCCACGATCGGCTGCAGGGTAAAGGCCGGCAGCTGGTGATGCGCCAGCCCTTCCGGCACCGCCATCTGGATCTGCAGGTTAGCCTGAAAGCGGGCCTTCTCAATCTGCAGGTAGGCGTTAACATGCTCGATCTCATCGGCGAGGGTGACGATTTCTGTCGGCCGCTTCAGGTTCTTGCGAAAGAAGGTCGACAGATACTGCACCAGCTGGCCGGCCTGCTCGCTGTCGCGACGGATCACCGCCTTCAGGGTGTTGAGCGCGTTAAACAGGAAGTGCGGGTTGACCTGGGCATGCAGAAGCTTGATTTCGGATTGCGTCAGCAGCGCCTTCTGCCGCTCGTACTGCCCGGCGAGGATCTGCGCCGACAGCAGCTGGGCAATCCCCTCCCCGAGGGTGCGGTTGATCGAACTGAACAGGCGGTTTTTCGCCTCATACAATTTGATGGTGCCGATCACCCGCTGGTTCTCGCCGCGCAAGGGGATCACCAGCGTCGACCCCAGCTTACAGTGCGGATGAATCGAGCAGCGGTAGGGCACCTCGTTGCCGTCGGCATACACCACCTCCCCGGTCTCTATCGCCCTTTGCGTATACGAGGAGGAGATAGGTTTGCCCGGCAGGTGATGGTCGTCGCCGATGCCGGTAAACGCCAGCAGCTTGTCGCGGTCGGTGATCGCCACCGCGCCGATATCCAGCTCCTGGATAAGCACCTGGGCCACCTTCATGCTGTTCTCTTCGTTGAACCCCTGACGCAGGATCCCCTCGGTGGACGCCGCCACCTTCAGCGCCGTGGCGGAAAAGGCGGAGGTGTACTTCTCGAACATCGCCCGCTTGTCCAGCAGAATGCGCATAAACAGCGCCGCACCGACGGTATTGGTCACCATCATCGGCGCGGCAATGCTCTGCACCAGATGCAGGGCGTCCTGGAACGGGCGGGCGATCAGCAGAATAATCATCATCTGCACCAGCTCGGCCACGAAGGTGATCGCCCCGGCGGTCAGCGGGCTAAAGACTTTGTCCGGCCGGCCGCGCTTGACCAGCACGCTGTGCACCAGACCGCCCAGCAGCCCCTCGACGATGGTGGAGACCATGCAGCTTAAGGCGGTCATCCCCCCCAGCGAGTAGCGGTGCAGGCCGCCGGTCAGCCCCACCAGCCCGCCGACCACCGGGCCGCCGAGCAGGCCGCCCATCACGGCGCCGATGGCGCGGGTGTTGGCGATAGAGTCTTCGATATGCAGACCAAAATAGGTCCCCATAATGCAGAAAATGGAGAAGGTGACGTAGCACAGCAGCTTGTGCGGCAGGCGAACGGTGACTTGCATCAGGGGGATAAACAGTCGGGTTTTGCTCATCAACCACGCGATGACCAAAAATACGCACATCTGCTGAAGCAGCAGCAACACCAGATCAAACTCGTACATACCCGCAAACCACACATTCCTGAAAGCGCGTACCTTACACTGCCTGGCGGAGACTTTCTTTGAAGCCCTGCATAAAAATGAAAAATGACGGGCAGGATCACACTTTTTTGCGGCGTGTGACGCAGCGAAAGCGGCAAAAAGCCCGGCGCGGCGCGCTAAACCGCAATTAATGTTTCATTAACACCTGTGCTTCACCGTATAATCCCCCTGTTAACATCAGGAGCCTATTATGAAGCCAGCGAAAATCGCGGTCGTCACTCTCTTCTTACTTATGGCCATCGGCGGGATCAGCGGCGTGATGCTGGCCGGCTATTCCTTTATTGTACGTGGCGGTGTCGGCTGAGCCAGCGGGCCAGGCGCTCAAATGCGCGGTCGACAATAATCGCCGCCAGCGCCACCAGCAGCGCCCCCTGCACGATATAGGCGGTATTAAACCCGCTCAGGCCGATGATGATCGGCGTCCCAAGCGTATTGGCCCCCACCGTCGAGGCTATCGTCGCAGTACCAATATTGACGATGACCGAGGTGCGGATCCCCGCCAGGATCACCGGGGCCGCCAGCGGCAGCTCCACCTTGCACAGACGCTGCCAGCCGGTCATGCCCATCCCTTCTGCCACATCTGACACGCCCGACGGTATCGTCCCCAGACCGGCCAGAGTCCCTTGCAGCACCGGCAGTATGCCATACAGCGCGAGGGCGATCAGCGCCGGCAGCCAGCCAAAGCCCAGCACCGGCACCGCCATCGCCAGCACCGCCACCGGCGGAAAGGTCTGCCCGATAGCGGCGATGGTCTCCACCAGCGGACGAAACGCGCTGCCCGCGGGCCGGGTGACCGCCACCCCTGCCCCCAGCCCGACAGCGGTCGCCGCGAGGCTGGACGCCGCCACCAGCCACCCGTGATCGACAGTGAGCGCCCAGAAGCTCTCCTGCTGGTAGACCGGCCGCGGCAGTTCCGGAAACAGCCGGCTGAACAGCGGCGCGCTGTAGGGCAGCCCCGCCAGCAGGCCGATAAACAGCGCGCTAAGCCACCACAGCGGCTCACGAAGCGCCTTCATGACTCGCCTCCTGGCGCAGCAGATCGGCAAAATGCAGCGTGCCGCAGGGGTGCCCCTCGGCATCCACCACCGGCAGCGCCTCGCAGCGCCGGGCGACAAACTGCGACAGCGCTTCCCGCAGGGTCATGGTGACGGTCAGCCCCTCGCCCGCCAGCCGCTCGTCGGGACGCAGATAGTCCCGCACCTCGCGCAGCGACAGCAGGCGCACGCCCAGCTCGCTGCGGCCAAAAAAGGTTTGCACAAAGCGATTCTCTGGCCGCAGGAGCATCTCCAGCGGCGCCCCCTGCTGGACCACCTCGCCGCCGTCCATCAGCACCAGGTGGTCCGCGAGACGCAGCGCTTCGTCAATATCATGGGTCACCAGGACAATCGTCCGCCCCAGCAGGCGATGGATGCGCAGCATCTCCTGCTGCAGCGCCTCACGGGTCACCGGGTCGAGGGCGCCGAAGGGCTCATCCATCAGCAGTACCTCCGGGTCTGCCGCCAGCGCCCGCGCCACCCCGACCCGCTGCTGCTGGCCGCCGGAGAGCTGATGAGGGTAGCGGTCGCGCAGCGTCGCCTCCAGCCCCAGCAGCGCCATCAGCTCGTCGACCCGGTCGGCGATCCTCCCCCGCGGCCATTTTTGCAGCTGCGGCACGGTGGCGATATTCTGCGCCACCGTCCAGTGGGGAAACAGGCCGATGGACTGGATGGCATAGCCCATCCGCCGCCGCAGGGTCAGGAGCGGCTGCTGGCGGATGTCTTCGCCGGCAAAGCGAATCATGCCCCGGTCCGGCTCCAGCAGGCGGTTGATCATTTTCAGCGTCGTCGACTTGCCCGAGCCGGAGGTTCCCACCAGCACCGAGAAAGCACCTTCGCGCAGCCGCAGGGTCAGGTCCTTCACCGCCGGATGACCGGCAAACGCTTTGCTGACCCCTTCAAATTCAATCATTGGCCTCTCCTTTCAGCCAGGCGCCCCACAGGGCGAACAGAGCATCCACGACCACCGCCAGGGCAATGGTCGGCACGACTCCGAGCAGCACCAGATCCAGCGCGCTGCTCAGCAGCCCCTGGAACACCAGCGCGCCAAAGCCGCCGGCGCCGATCAGCGCCGCCACCACCGCCATGCCGACGGTTTGCACGCTGACCACCCGCAGGCTGCGCAACAGCACCGGCATCGCCAGCGGGAGCTGCACCTGACGAAAACGCTGACCGGCGCTCATGCCCATCGCCGTCGCGCTCTCCAGCGCATCCCGCGGCACCTGCTGCAGGCCGGTCACCACCCCGCGCACCAGCGGCAGCAGCGCATACAACGTCAGGGCGATCAGGGCCGGCGCCACGCCGGTCCCGGAGACGCCCAGCTCGCCCAGCGCCGGGAAATAGCGCGCCAGACCGGCAAGCGGGGCAATCAGCAGGCCGAACAGCGCCACCGACGGGATAGTCTGGATCACATTGAGCACGGTGAAGGCCGGCGCCTGCCAGCGCGGACGCCGCCAGAGCCATACCCCCAGCGGCAGGCCAATGATCAGGCCCGGCAGCAGGGTGCCAAACAGCAGAAGCAGATGCTGGCGCAGGGCGTCGTCAAACACCTCCTGGCGGTTGGCATACTCCTTCAGCAGCGAGAGCTGATCGAGCGCCCCGGCGGCGAGCAGGATGATGGGCAGAAGCCAGACTTGCGCATTGAGCAGCCAGCGCCACAGCGGCCGGGCGGTAAGATGACGAATGGCCTCGCTGGCCAGCAGCAGGCAGAGCGCCAGCGACAGCCACAGACCGCTGCCGGGCGAGGTGCGCGCCAGCGGCGAGCCGTGCCGGGAGAGCTCAATCGCCGCCTGGCCGCTGCCCCAGATAAGCAGCGGGAAAAGCAGTTCGGCCAGCAGCAGATGGAGAAGCGGCGCAACCCTGCCCGGCAGCCAGCAGAGCAGGATCCCGGCGAGGGCTGCCGCCAGCTGAACGCCGGCGAGCCAGGGCATCACCTGCCACAGCCCGCGCCCTTCCCCGGAGAGTAAGCGATTCGGCGCGTAAGCGATAAACGGCAGCGCCAGCGTAACCAGCAGCAGGCCTGTCAGCAGCAGGCCGACGCGGTGAGTACAGCGAATGGTCACCGGTGGCTTACTTCAGCAGGCCTTTCTGCTGCAGATAATCTGCCGCCACGCGCTTAGCATCCTGGCCTTCCACCGCGATGCGGGCGTTGAGCTGCTGCAGGGTCTTTTCATCGAGGCTGGCGAAGACCGGCTTCAGCCAGTCGGCGATCTGCGGGTAGGCTTTAAGCACCGCCTCGCGCACCACCGGCGTCGGGGCGTAAATCGGCTGCACGCCCTGCGGGTCGCTCAGCGTCTGTAACCCCAGAGCCGCCACCGGGCCGTCGGTGCCGTAGGCCATCGCCGCGTTGACGCCGGAGGTCTGCTGCGCCGCCGCTTTGATGGTCACCGCCGTATCGCCCCCGGCCAGCGACAGCAGCTGGTTCTGGTTGAGTTTGAAGTCATACGCTTTTTCAAACGCTGGCAGCGCGTCCGGGCGTTCAATAAACTCCGCCGAGGCCGCCAGCTTAAATTCGCCGCCCTGCTGCAGATAGCGGCTGAGGTCGGCCAGCGAGGTCAGATGATTTTTCTCCGCCAGCTCCTGGCGCACGGCGATGGTCCAGGTGTTGTTAGCCGGCGCCGGGGTGAGCCATACCAGCTGATGTTTCTCCTGATCCAGGCGTTTCACCTTCTCATAGCCCTGCCGGGCATTCTTCCATGCCGGGTCGTTTTCATCTTTAAAGAAGAAAGCGCCATTGCCGGTATACTCCGGGTAGATATCCAGCTCGCCGGCGACAATCGCCCCGCGCACCACCGGCGTGGTGCCGAGCTGGATTTTATTAATCGTTTTGACGCCGTGGTTTTCCAGCACCTGCTGGATCATATTGCCCAGCAGCGCCCCTTCGGTATCAATTTTCGAGCCGACCTTCACCGGCTCCGCCGCCTGCAGCGGCACACTTATCAGGGCGGCCAGCGCCAGCGCGCCGGACCATTTCGTCGCCATCTTCATCCCGCTTCCCTCAGTTCTTTTGCGCTTCGCTTACAGAAGCTTAAGAGAAAAGCGTAGTCCATTTGCCAGCGATACGAAAAAGAAAAGGCCGATTAATCGGCCTTTAACGTGTGACGTTGGGCTTAAGGGCTCTGCCTTACAACAGCTCAAACTCGCTCTGCTGCACGCGGGCGGAGTCCACGCCGATAAAGACATTGAATTTGCCCGGCTCAGCGACGTATTTCATCTGCTGGTTCCAGAACTTCAGCGCGTCGACGTCGATCGGGAAGCTGACGGTTTGCGTTTCACCCGGCTTGAGGGTGACCTTTTTAAAGCCGCGCAGCATTTTCACCGGCCGGCTCATGGAGGCGGTGACGTCCTGCAGATACAGCTGAATGACCGTCGCCCCTTCGCGTTTGCCGGTGTTGGTCACCTGCACGCTGGCGGTCACGCTGCCGTCGCGCGGCAGGGTGGCCGACGACATGGTGACATCGGAGACGCTAAAGGTGGTGTAGCTCAGACCGTAGCCAAACGGGTACAGCGGGCCGTTGGCCTCATCGAAGTAACGCGAGGTGTACTTGTTCGGCTTCTCCGGATTATACGGCCGACCGGTATTCAGATGGCTGTAGTAGGTTGGGATCTGCCCCACCGAGCGCGGGAAGGACATCGGCAGCTTGCCCGACGGGTTATAGTCGCCAAACAGCACGTCGGCGATGGCATGCCCGCCTTCGGTGCCGGCAAACCAGGTCTCCAGCAGCGCATCGGCTTGCTGATCCTCTTTCACCAGCGCCAGCGGACGGCCGTTCATCAGCACCAGCACCAGCGGTTTGCCGGTGGCTTTGAGGGCGGCAATCAGATTGCGCTGGCTCTGCGGCAGGGTGATGTCGGTCCGGCTGGAGGCCTCATGGGCCATCCCCTGCGCCTCGCCCACTACGGCGACCACCACGTCGGCTTGCTTCGCCGCCGCGACGGCTTCGTCGATCATTTCCTGCGGCGAGCGCGGGTCAACCTGCACTGCTTTCTCATACAAATTGAGGAAATCGACAATGCCTTTGTCGTCGGTAACGTTCGCCCCTTTGGCGTAAATCACTTTGCCGTTATCGCCCAGCGCTTCTTTGATGCCGGTCAGGACGGTCACCGACTGATCGGCCACGCCCGCCGCCGACCAGCTGCCCATCATGTCGCGTTTGCTGTCCGCCAGCGCGCCCACCACCGCGATAGTGCCGGATTTTTTCAGCGGCAGCGTATCGAGACGGTTTTTCAGCAGCACCAGGCTCTCGCGGGCCACTTCGCGCGCCTCTTTACGATGCAGACGGCTTTCCGCGTTGGTGTCCTGCGGGTCAGAATCTTTTGGTCCCAGGTGGCTGTACGGATCGTTGAACAGCCCCATGTCATATTTGACGTTGAGCACGTGACGGGTGGCGTCATCCAGCTCAGCCATGGTCACCTTGCCGGATTTCACCAGCCCCGGCAGGTATTTGCTGTAATACTCGTCGCTCATGCTCATGTTGATGCCGGACTTCAGCGCCACGCGCACCGCGTCTTCCGGGTCGGAGGCCACCCCGTGCTTGATCAGCTCTTTGATGGCGCCGTGGTCGGAAACCGTGATGCCTTTAAAGCCCCACTGGTCGCGCAGGACATCTTTCAGCAGCCAGGAATCGGCGGTCGCCGGGGTGCCGTTCAGCGAATTCAGGGCCACCATCACCGCGCCGCTGCCGGCATCGAGTCCGGCTTTATACGGCGGCATATAGTCGTTGAACAGGCGCTGCGGGCTCATGTCGACCGTGTTGTACTCTTTCCCGCCCTCCACCGCGCCGTAGGCGGCGAAGTGCTTGACGCTGGTCATCACCGAATAGCGGTCAGCAGGGCTCTTGCCCTGCATCGACGCCACCATCGCCTGGCCCATCATCGTGGTCAGATACGTGTCTTCCCCGAAGCCTTCGGAAGCGCGTCCCCAGCGCGGGTCGCGGGAGACGTCGACCATCGGCGCCCAGGTCATGTTCAGCCCGTCATCGGCGGCTTCATAAGCTGACACGCGGCCCACGGTTTTCACCGCGTCGAGGTTAAACGACGAGGCCAGACCGAGGCTTATCGGGAAGACAGTGCGCTGGCCGTGCAGCACATCGTAGGCAAAGAACAGCGGGATCTTCAGGCGGCTAAGCTGCATCACCTGATCCTGCATGACGCGGATATCCGGACGGGTGACGGTGTTAAAAATCGCTCCCACCTGGCCCGCTTTGATCATCTCGCGGATCGCTTCTTTCGGGTTATCCGGGCCGACGCTTATCAGACGCAGCTGCCCGATTTTCTCGTCCACGGTCATTTTTTTCAGCAGGTCGGTAACAAAGGCATCCCGCGCCTGCGGGGTCAGGGGGTGGTTACCAAACAGTTCATCCGCCAGCGCGGGTTGCAGCGCCAGACTCACGGCGACGCCTACAGTGCAGAGCCATTTCATTGTTATCTCGCTTTTTCTCAGACGGGGACTTGGTAAAACATAATAAAAACCGCAGTTTGCCATATATATAAACAACGCGCCCGCAGAATGCTAAGGTTCTTCTCTGATTTTTGCGAAACATTCATGCATCAAATTGTCATACAAAGCGCTATGCTTATCCTCGATATTTCGCGCACCACCACAAGGAGTGGAACATGTCATCTGCACCCACTAACACCCATAAAACGTTTCTGGCTGACCTGGCGCGCCTGGTTGGCCCTTCGCATCTGCTGACCGACCCGGCAAAAACCCAGCGCTACCGCAAAGGCTTCCGCTCCGGCCAGGGCGAAGCGCTGGCGGTTGTCTTTCCCGGCACCCTGCTGGAACTCTGGCGCGTGCTCAACGCCTGCGTCGACGCCGATAAAATCATTTTGATGCAGGCGGCCAACACCGGCCTGACCGAAGGCTCCACCCCCAACGGCAATGATTACGATCGCGAGATCGTGATTATCAGCACCCTGCGCCTGGATAAGCTGCATCTGCTGGACAAAGGCGAGCAGGTGCTGGCCTGGCCCGGCACCACTCTCTATTCACTGGAAAAAGCGCTGAAACCGCTGGGGCGCGAGCCGCACTCGGTGATCGGCTCATCGTGCATCGGCGCGTCGGTGATCGGCGGGATCTGCAACAATTCCGGCGGCTCCCTGGTGCAGCGCGGGCCAGCCTATACCGAGATGTCGCTGTTCGCGCAGATTGACGCCGACGGTAAGCTGAAGCTGGTCAACCATCTGGGCATCGACCTCGGCAGTACGCCGGAGCAGATCCTCAGCCGACTCGACGACGAGCGGATCAGCGATAGCGATGTGCTGCACGATGGCCGTCACGCCCACGATCACGACTATGTTACCCGCGTGCGCGATGTCGATGCCGACACCCCGGCGCGCTACAACGCCGACCCGGACCGCCTGTTCGAATCCTCCGGCTGCGCCGGTAAACTGGCGGTTTTCGCCGCGCGTCTCGATACCTTCCCGGCGGAGAAGCGCCAGCAGGTGTTTTACATTGGCACCAATCAGCCGCAGGTATTGACCGAGATCCGCCGCCATATCCTCGCCGAGTTCCAGCATCTGCCGGTGGCCGGGGAATATATGCACCGCGATATTTACGATATCGCCGAGAAGTATGGCAAAGACACCTTCCTGATGATCGACAAGCTCGGCACCGACAAAATGCCGTTCTTCTTCACCATGAAGGGGCGCACCGACGCGATGCTGGAGAAAGTGTCGCTGTTTAAGCCGCACTTTACCGACCGCTTTATGCAGAAGCTCGGCCACGTCTTCCCGGCGCATTTACCGGAGCGGATGAAAACCTGGCGCGACAAATATGAACACCATCTGCTGCTGAAGATGGCCGGCGACGGCATCGAAGAAGCGCAGCGCTGGCTGACAGCGTACTTCCAACAGGCCGAGGGGGAGTTCTTCGCCTGCACGCCGGAGGAAGGCAGCAAAGCGTTCCTCCATCGCTTTGCCGCCGCGGGCGCGGCGATCCGCTATCAGGCGGTGCATGCTGACGAGGTGGAAGATATTCTGGCGCTGGATATCGCCCTGCGCCGCAACGATACCGAGTGGTTCGAACATCTGCCGCCGGAGATCGACAGCCAGCTGGTGCATAAGCTCTACTATGGCCACTTTATGTGCCATGTGTTCCATCAGGATTACATCGTCAAGAAAGGGGTCGACGCCCATGCGCTGAAGGAGCAGATGCTGGCGTTGCTGAAAGCCCGCGGCGCCCAGTACCCGGCGGAGCATAACGTGGGTCATCTGTATGAAGCGCCGGAGAGCCTGCAGCAGTTCTATCGCCAGAACGATCCGACCAACAGCATGAACCCGGGGATCGGCAAAACCAGCAAGCAGAAATACTGGGGTGAAGCGGCCCCGGCGCCAGTCTCCCCGACGGATCCGCAATAATCGGCGGCAGGACTATTCAGCCTGGCGCTTCTGTATTACGCTGCACGCCGGAGAATGTCTCTCCGGCAGATTCAGGAGCGCCGCCATGCCTGCAGAGGCCCCGTTACTCGACAGTGATTTAGAAATTCGTGAAGCGCTGCCCGACGATGCGCACGCCATCGCCGCGCTGTATGTCTGGCACGTGCTCAATGGCCGCGCCTCCTTCGAAGAGATCCCCCCCACCGTTGACGAAATGCGTAAACGGATCCAGACCGTGCGCGATAACGGGCTGCCCTGGCTGGTAGCGCTGTGGCGCGGGGCTATCGTCGGCTACTGCTACGCCACTTTCTATCGCCCGCGCCCGGCCTATCGCTACACCCTCGAAGAATCGATCTACGTGGAATCCGGAATGGGCGGGCGCGGCATCGGCAGCGCGCTGCTGTCGCGGCTGATCGCCGAATGCGAGAAAGGCCCATGGCGGCAGATGCTGGCGATCATCGGCGATGGCCATAACAATGCCGGCTCGCTGGCGATCCATAAAAAGTTCGGTTTTACCGTGGCAGGTCAGCTGCGCAGCGTCGGCTATAAGATGGGCGACTGGCGGGATACGTTGATTATGCAGCGCGCGCTGGGTGACGGCGACTGGACGCTGCCGGAGTAATATTCGGCGTCACATCCCGCGGCTCGCGGCATAAACGCCCCAGCCCGATTGCCCGGCGGCGCTGCGCTTGCCGGGCCTACTTAGGGGGCGAACCCGGCGCCAAATAATGTAGGCCGGATAAGGCGTTAGTCGCCATCCGGCACAACGCGGCACTCGGCGTGATTGCCCTGCGGCGCTGCGCTTGCCGGGCCTGGGAAGGGGCGGAACCCGGCGCCAAATAATGTAGGCCGGATAAGGCGTCCGCCGCCATCCGGCACAAACACGGCACGGTGCCGGGTATATTGCCCTGCGGCGCTGCGCTTGCCGGGCCTGCGAAGGAGGCGAACCCGGCGCCAAATAACGTAGGCCGGATAAGGCGTCAGCCGCCATCCGGCACAACGTGGCACAGTATATTGCCCGGCGGCGCTGCGCTTGCCGGGCCTACTAAGGGGCGGAACCCGACGCCAAATAATGTAGGCCGGATAAGGCGTCAGCCGCCATCCGGCACAAACGCGGCACGGTGCCGGGTATATTGCCCGGCGGCGCTGTGCTTGCCGGGCCTACTAAGGGGCCGAACCCGGCGCCAAATAACGTAGGCCGGATAAGGCGTCAGCCGCCATCCGGCACAAACGCGGCACGGTGCCGGGTATATTGCCCGGCGGCGCTGCGCTTGCCGGGCCTACTAAGGGGCGGAACCCGGCACCAAATAACGTAGGCCGGATAAGGCGCGAGCCGCCATCCGGCACAAACGCGACACTCGGCGTGATTGCCCGGCGGTGCTGCGCTTGCCGGGCCTACTTAGGGGGCGAACCCGGCGCAAAATAATGTAGGCCGGATAAGGCGCGAGCCGCCATCCGGCACAAACGCGACACTCGGCGTGATTGCCCGGCGGCGCTGCGCTTGCCGGGCCTGCGAAGGGGGCGAACCCGGCGCCAAATAATGTAGGCCGGATAAGGCGCGAGCCGCCATCCGGCACAAACGCGGCACTCGGCGTGATTGCCCGGCGGCGCTGCGCTTGCCGGGCCTGCGAAGGGGCCGAACCCGGCGGTAAATAATGTAGCCCGGATAAGGCGCAATGCGCCGTTATCCGGGGCATATGCAGATTAATCGTTCTGCGCGGTCTGGGCGCCGCCTTTCAGCATCGCCTCCGCCATCTGCGCTTCGCGCTGCTTTTTATAGCTCAGCGCCGAAGCCGGGACTGGCATCACCTTCCCGGTCTCGATCCACGTCCGCAAACGGCTGGCGTCGGCGAAGTGGGTATATTTGCCGAAGGCATCCATCACCACCAGCGCCACCGGACGTTGGTTAATCACCGTGCGCATAATCAGGCAGTGGCCGGCAGCGTTGGTGAAGCCGGTTTTGGTCAGCTGGATGTTCCAGTTGTCGCGATACACCAGATGGTTAGTGTTGCGGAACGGCAGGCTGTAGGCCGGATGGGCAAAGGTGGCGGTCTCTTCTTTGGTGGTGCTCAGCTGGCCAATCAGCGGGTACTGCTCGCTGGCGATCAGCAGTTTGGTCAGATCGCGGGCGGTGGAGACGTTATGCACCGACAGACCGGTGGGCTCCACATAGCGGGTATGGGTCATACCCAGCGCCTGCGCTTTGGCGTTCATCGCGCGAATAAAGGCGTCGTAGCCCCCCGGATAGTGATGCGCCAGGCTGGCGGCCGCGCGGTTCTCGGAAGACATCAGCGCCAGCAGCAGCATATCGCGGCGGCTGATCTGGCTATTGAGACGCACGCGGGAGTAAATCCCCTTCATTTCCGGAGTATGGCTGATATCCACCGTCAGCATTTCGTCCAGCGGCAGATGGGCATCGAGAACCACCATGGCGGTCATCACCTTGGTGATCGACGCCATCGGGCGCACCAGATCCGGCTGGCTGGCGTAGATGATTTTTTTGGTGGCCAGATCGACGATCATGGCGCTGCCGGAAGCGATGTCCGGCTGCGAGGCGGTTACCGCCGTCGGGGTTTTTGCTAACGCCTGGGGCGCAAAAGGCACAGCCAGCAGCAAGGTCAGGCTGAGCAAAGAGACTCGGAATTTCGGCATCATGGGCATTCTGAAAAGTATTTTTGCACGTTATGGAACGTACGCCGCGAGGTTAAGTGGGCAACTTCGCTGGCAAACGCCATCATACCGCGCCGTAAGGCCCTGTGCCTAATAAGAATCGTGAAGAAATGCTGCATTGCCGACATAAAATACATATTTGCCGGCAATGCATATTGACCCGTTTCGTCCGATCAGAACAGTCGGTAGCCATACCCCCATAGCACCACGGTGATCGCCAGCAGTACTTCCAGCACCAGCACCCCGATGGCCAGGGTCGAGCTGGCGAAACTGAGCCCCTCTTCCCGGTTAATGCTCAGGAAGGTCGGGATCCCGAGATAGAGCAGATAACCGGTATAGAACAGGGCAACGGTACCGATCAGCGCGCACAGCCAGACCAGCGGATAGAGCGCCACAATCCCGCTCAGGAACAGCGGCGTGGCCACATAGCCGGCAAAGACCATGCAGCGTTTCAGGGAAGGCTGCTGCGGATATTGCCTGGCCATCCACCAGATAACCCGCCCCATGATCGCCACCCCGGCCAGCATCACGGCATAAAACAGGACAGCCAGTGCCAGCCCGGTCCACATCGACAGTTTAATAATGGTGCCGTCACCGAAGTTCCAGCCCAGCTGCGTGGTGCCGATAAAGGCGCAAACCACCGGAACCGCCGCCATCAGCAGCACATGATGCGTATAGTGATGAGAAATGGTTTCATTCTCGCTCTTTATCACGCTCATCTCCCGATTGGGATGAGCGAAGAGCCCCCAGACATGGTTCATAGCGTCCCCCTTGTCACGGCTTCGTACTGCACTGATCCAAGTATAATTCACCCTGTAGATTATTTTGTGTACAGCACAAAAAATCTGCGTCGACGCGTTTTGGTCTGCAGGGTGTATGATTAACAGGTGATGAGGTAAGGAGATAAGCTGTTTATGGATATCAATCACCTGATTTCCCAGTATGGCTACGCGGCGCTGATCGTCGGCAGCATGGCGGAAGGTGAGACCATTACCCTGCTGGGCGGCGTCGCGGCGCATCAGGGACTACTGAAGTTTCCCCTGGTGGTGATCGCTGTCGCCCTCGGCGGGATGATTGGCGATCAGTTGCTCTATCTGCTTGGTCGCCGCTTCGGCGGGCGCATTCTGCGCCGTTTCGCCAGCCAGAAGGCGCGGATCAGGAAAGCCCAGCGCATGATCCAGCACCGGCCGTGGCTGTTTGTCATCGGCACCCGCTTTATGTACGGCTTCCGGGTGATCGGCCCCCTGCTGATCGGCGCCAGCCGCCTGCCGCCGCGCATTTTCCTGCCGCTGAATATTGCCGGGGCGCTGGTGTGGGCTCTGCTGTTTACCACCATAGGCTATCTTGGCGGCGAGGTGGTTGGCCCGTGGCTGCACCACCTCGACGCCCATCTGAAGCACTGGATCTGGCTGATCCTCGCGGTGGTGGTGGTCGTGGCCGCCCACTGGTGGTTCAGGCGGCGCGAAGGGAAGAAGAAAGACTGAGCGGCGCGCCCGCTAACGCGCCGGGTGGCCGGTTACTTCACCGCCTGGTGGTAGCCGCCGCCGAGAGCCGAGGTCAGCTGAATGCTGGCGTCAATCCACTGGCCGTGCAGGCGCAAGGCGGTGATACGCTCCTGCAGCGCCGGGAGCTTCGCCATACTGACCCGGGAGCCGGGCAAGATCCCCGCCGCCATCCGGGCCTGCGCCAGGTCCACCACCCGCTGGGCGTCTTTTTCAACCTGCTGCTGCTGTTGGCTCTTGGCCATCAGCGTCTCGACCTGGCTGGCGGTTTTCGCCACCTGGTTGACGGCGTCCACCACCGCTTTGTTGTACTGGGCGATGGACAGGCTGTTCTGCGCGCTGGCGATATCCAGATTGGCATTGAGGCGACCGCTGTCGAAGATCGGCAGCGTCAGTCCGGCGGTGACGCCCATCTGCTGCGCCGAATGGCGGAAAAGATCGCTTAAGTGCAGGGCATCCTGCTGCAGGAACGCCATCAGATTGATGTCCGGGTAAAACGCCGCCTTCGCCGCGTCCACTTCGCTCAGCGACGCCTCGATATACCAGTGAGCGACCTGCAGATCCGGGCGGCGCGCCAGCAGCTCATAGCCAAGGGTGTCCGGCAGCTGCGCGCTGACCGTCGGCAGGCTGGCGGGTTTGAGGTTTAGCGACTGGCTCTGGCTGTTGGTCAGGGCCATCAGCCGCGCTTCAATCTCTTTCATCGTGCCCGCCACGTCCGCCAGCTGCTGGTCGGTTTTGCTGACGTTAATATCGTTTTCCGCCCCTTCGGCGGAGTTGGTGATCCCGCGCTGATACAGGGCCTTGTCGACCGTCACGATATTATTTTGCTCGTTTTTCACCTGCTGCAGCACCGCTTTGATCGCCGCTTCCGTCTGCCACTGCCAGTACAGGCGCGCCACGCTGCCGGAGAGCAGCTCGCGGGTCTGAGCCTGCTCGGCCACCTGGGCTTTCAGCTCGCCGATGCGGGCTTTCACCAGCGCACGGTTTTTGCCCCACAGATCGAGATCCCAGCCGGCGGTCAGGCCGAAGGTACCGTTGGTGTACCACGGGCCGGTATTGCCGTCGGTGTCGGTGGCGAACGGCCCCATCAGGCCTTCGGCCGACATGCGTTGACGTTCGATGTCAGCGGAGAAATCCATCTCCGGGCCAAGATTCGCCTGCGACATTCTGGCCTGCGCTTCGGCAAGCCTGATGCGCTGTTCGGCAATCTGCATATCCGGTGCGTTGGCGAGCGCGCGCTGAATCAAATTATCCAGTTGGGCATCGTGGTAGTCTTTCCACCAGTCGGTCTGCGGCCAGCCGTTTTTGACGGCGGCGGGAAGATCCATGGCAACGTGGGAAGCCGGAATTTGCTGCTGCGGCGGACGAGCAACCTCATGGGAAGGCGCGCAGCCTACCAGCGCGATGGCCAGGGGCAAGGCCGCCAGCGCGCTATTATTTAATCTCAATTTCATTAGACAGGTCAGATAACATAATCAGGTGAGTGATCATAAGTTAATTGAATTAAACGCGTTTAGTAAAGCGTGTGACTAAATTATTAGTTTGCTAAAAATAAACAAACTTATCAATTCAAGGGATGAATATGAGCCAGAATATTTATGACGATCCGCACTTCTTCGCCGGCTATGCAACCCTCGATCGTTCGGTGAAAGGGCTGGATGGCGCACCGGAGTGGCCTGCCCTGCAACAAATGCTGCCGCCGCTAGCCGGTTTGCGGGTGGTGGATCTCGGCTGCGGCTACGGCTGGTTTTGCCGCTGGGCGCAGCAGCAGGGAGCCAGCCAGATAATGGGGTTTGATATCTCCCGGCGTATGCTGGCGCAGGCACGGGAAATGACCCGCGGGGATGAGATTGACTACCGCTGCGCCGATCTGCAAACCTTGACGCTGCCCGCCAACAGCTGCGATCTGATCTACAGCTCGCTGGCTCTGCATTATTTACCCGACATCGCCCCGCTCTTCTCCACCCTGCAGCAGGCGCTGGTCCCTGGCGGTATCCTGGTCTTTTCTGCCGAACATCCCATCTATACCGCGCCGCTGCAGCAGGGATGGCAGGTGAATGAACAGGGGCAAAAGAGCTGGCCGGTCAGCCACTATCAGCAGGAGGGGGAGCGCGTCAGCAACTGGTTTGCCGAGGGCGTCATTAAACAGCACCGCAAACTCTCGAGCTGGATAAACGCGCTTATCGCCGCCGGTTTTGTGCTGGAGCAGCTGGATGAGTGGGGACCAGGCGCCGAACAGATTGCTCAACAGCCCGCCCTGGAGGAAGAGAAAGAGCGGCCGATGATCTTTTTACTGCGCGCGCGTAAACCGGCTTAATCCCCCGCCCGACGATGGCCGGGCGGGGAAACGTTACGCTTTCAGGCTGGCGCCGCGGCTGGCAATCACCTCTTTATACCAGTCAAAGCTCTTCTTCTTACTGCGCGCCAGGGTGCCGGTGCCGTCATCATGGCGGTCGACATAGATAAAGCCGTAGCGCTTCGACAGCTCCGCCTTCGAGGCGCTCACCAGGTCAATCGGTCCCCAGCTGGTAAAGCCCATCAGCTCAACGCCATCGTCAATGGCCTCCCGCGCCTGCACCAGATGGTCGTTCAGGTAGCTGATGCGGTAGTCATCGTTAATGCTGCCGTCGGCTTCCACCTTATCTTTGGCGCCCAGACCGTTTTCCACGATAAACAGCGGCTTCTGATAGCGATCCCACAGCACGTTCAGCAGCGTACGCAGGCCCAGGGGGTCTATCTGCCAGCCCCACTCCGAGCTCGCCAGGTGCGGGTTCGGCACCATGCTGAGAATATTGCCGCGCGCCTGCTGGTTCAGCGCCTCATCGGCGGTGACGCACCCGGTCATGTAGTAGCTGAAGGAGATAAAATCGACGGTGGTTTTCAGCGTGTCGCGATCGGCCTCGGTGATGTCGAGCGTGATGCCGTTGTCGCGGAAAAAGCGCTGCATATAGCCCGGGTACGCCCCGCGCGCCTGCACGTCGCCGAAGAACTGCCAGCTGCGGTTCTCCTGCAGCGTCTCGAACACATCTTCCGGTTTGCAGCTCAAGGGATACATCAGCCCGCCGAGCAGCATATTGCCGATTTTGCCCTCGGGCACCAGCTCGTGACAGGCTTTGACCGCCAGGGCGCTGGCCACCAGCTGGTGGTGAATGGCCTGATATACCTCGCCTTTGCTGCTGCCGGCCGGCAGGCCGACGCCGGTCATCGGGGCATGCAGCGACATATTGATTTCGTTAAAGGTCAGCCACAGTTTGACCCTGTTTTTATAACGGCTGAACACCGTCCGGGCGTAGCGCTCAAAGAAGCCAATCACCTCCCGGCTACCCCAACCGCCGTAGTTTTTCACCAGCGCCCACGGCATTTCATAATGCGACAGCGTCACCAGCGGGGTGATGTTGTGCTTCGCCATCTCGTCGAACAACTTGTCGTAGAACACGAGTCCGGCTTCGTTCGGCTCGGCGTCATCGCCGTTGGGGTAGATACGGGTCCAGGCGATGGACACCCGCAGGCAGTTAAAGCCCATCTCGGCAAACAGGGCGATATCTTCCGGGTAACGATGGTAAAAATCGATCGCCACATCCTTAATCCCGCTGTCGCCGGGTACGCGCTCGACCACTTCGCCGAAGACGCCGTGCGGCTGCGCATCGGAGGTGGATAACCCTTTGCCATCTTCCAGGTAAGCCCCTTCCACCTGATTCGCCGCGGTCGCGCCGCCCCATAAAAAATCTGCCGGGAATGTTTTCATCTCTCTCTCCTGTGATTAATGGCTGACTGACAACAGCGGCTGACCGGCTTCGACGGCGCTGGGCGCCACCGTGTCGATCTCACGATAGTCATCGCTGTTGCTGATAATAATCGGGGTCGCCAGGTCGTAACCGGCGTCCAGAATTGCCTGACGATCGAACTCAATCAGCAGATCGCCGGCCTGTACTCTGTCGCCCTCTTTCACATGCGCGGTAAACGGCACGCCGTCGAGTTTGACCGTGTCGATGCCGACGTGGATCAGCAGCTCAATGCCGCTGTCGCTCTGCAGGCCGATGGCGTGTTTGGTCTGAAACAGAGAGGCCACTTCGCCGGTGAACGGGGCGATGACTTTGCCTACCGCCGGGATAATGGCGACCCCTTTCCCCAGCAGGCCGCTGGCGAAGGTGCTGTCCGGCACCTGATCGAGGACGATGACGCTGCCGCTTATCGGCGCCAGAATGTCGTTTGCCGAGACCGGCGCTACCGCCACGGCGCCCGGCGCGGCGCTGGCGCGCGGCAGGCCGGCGAAGAAAGTTAAGCCACAGGAGATAATCAACGCCGCGAAGATGCCCACTATGCCGCCCCAAACGGTGCTATCAAGCCCTTGGGGCGGGATCATTTGCGCCACGGTAAAGATGTTCCCGAAGCCGAATGAATAGACGTTGGCGTTACTGAAACCCACAATAGCGCCGCCGATGGCGCCCGCCACGCAGCCGAAGATAAACGGCCGGCGCAGCGGCAATGTTAAGCCATAGATAGCGGGCTCGGTAATGCCGAAGATGCCCGCTGAAAACGCAGAACCGGCCAGCACTTTCTGACGGGCATCGCGGGTTTTCAGCAAAATACCCAGCACCGCGCCGACCTGCCCCATAACGGCCGGCAGCAGCATGGGCAGCATGGAATCATGGCCAAGCACCGTCAGATTGTTAATCATCAGCGGAATCAGTCCCCAATGCAGGCCGAAGATCACACAAACCTGCCACAGCGCGCCCATCGCCGCTCCCGCCAGCCACGGCGCCACCGCGTAGATAATCTGATACCCCTGGGCCAACAGATGACTGAGCCAGGTCGCCAGAGGGCCAATCAGCAGAAACGTCAGCGGAACCACAACGGCGAGACAAATCGCCGGCGTAAAAAAGTTTTTCATCGATGACGGCAGCAGCGCGTTGCTCTTGCGCTCCAGCCAGCAGCAGACCCATGAGGCGAGAATAATCGGGATCACCGATGAGCTGTAATTAATAAAGGTCACCGGGATGCCGAGAAAGTGCTCCACCGCCGCGCCCGGCGCCTGGCTGGCCTCAAAGGCCTGAATCATCAGCGGGTGGGTTAACGCCCCGCCGATCACCATCGAGACAAACGGGTTACCGCCAAATTTTTTACCGGCGGTGTAGCCGAGAAACAGCGGGAAGAAAAAGAACAGCGCGTCGCTGGCGGCAAACCAGATTTTATAGGTTCCCTGTTGCGGGGTCAGCCAACCGCAGACGACCGCCAGCGCCAGCATCCCTTTCAGGATACCGGAGGCCGCCAGCACGCCGATAAACGGCGTGAAAATTCCCGACACGACATCGATGATCTGCCCCAGCAGCGACCCTTTTTCAACGCTTTCCGCCACCGGTTCGCTGTCGTCGCTTAACCCTGCCTCCTGACGCACCGCCAGCCAGACGTCGTGAACGTGGTTGCCAATCACCACCTGAAACTGGCCGCCGCTCTCCACCACCATAATGACGCCCGGGTTGGCCTTCAGCCCTTCGGCATCGGCTTTGCCGTTATCTTTCAGCTTAAAACGCAGACGTGTCGCACAGTGAACCAGACTCACAATGTTCTCTTTGCCGCCGACGCGGCGGAGAATGTCCTGCGCGAGTGCTTTATATTCCATGCTCTTTTCCTTACTGCCGCTGCCCGCAGACAACCGGCGACTGAGTAGTAAAAATAAAAAAAACCCGAGAACCACGCCGGTAGGCGTCGCGCTCAGGTTTTGCCTGCATCATGCAGTAACAATCCAGTTTTGTCGGGAGACTTAGCGTCCCTCTTTTCTTACCCGTTCAATATGAATGGCAAGAAACATAATTTCTTCGGTGGTCAGCGCCCGCTGATACTGCTTTTGCAGATGCGTCGCCACCGTTTCCGCGCACTTCCACGCTTTGGCGTAGTTGTCTTTCACCGCGCTGTGCAGCGAGACGTCGTCATCTTCCACCACCGTGCGGGTCAGCATCCGCTGGGCGAAAAACTTCAGGTGGGTGACGAAACGCTGATAGCTCAGCGACTCCTCGTCGTAATTCAGATGCAGCTGATACTTCACCAGCTGCAGGATCTCCTGCATCACCCGGGTCACGTGCATGACCTCCGGCATTTCGCTGTTGAGCTGCGCCGTCACCAGATGGAGGGCGATAAATCCGGCTTCATCCTCCGCCAGCGCCACGCCGAGCCGTTTGCCAATAATGGCCCTTGCCTCCTGGCCCAGCGCGAACTCCTTCGGATAGAGCCGCTTGATCTCCCACAGCAGCACGTTACGCAGTGCGATGCCCTTTTTCTGCCGCTCGATAGCAAAGTGACAGTGATCCGTTAACGTGATGTACAAACTTTCCTGTAACTTGCCCAACCGCCCGCGCGCCAGGTCGATAATGCGATCGCAGGTGGTCATCACTTCTAACGGAATCTGACTGAGCAGTTCACCTAAGCGGCCGACCAGTTCATCGCTTTGTAAGGCGAAGACTTTTTCAATTTTGCTGTCGTCCAGCGCGTCGCCCGGGCGTTTCTGAAAGGCCAGCCCTCGCCCCATCACCACCTGTTCGCGCTGGTGTTCGTCAAGAACCACCACCACATTGTTATTGAGTACTTTGGCGATTTGCATATTGACCCCAGAAACAAAAAAACCTGACCCCCGACGAAACGCCAGGTAATCAGGTTTTGCCTGCCACAGCAGTTGCAATCCAACGCCAGCACTGTAACAACTTCTGCTGCGTGCTCAACCTGACAAGTGAAAAAACGTGATTAAGATCGCGACTATCAGAAGGTGACGACGGTTTTCCACTCCACCACCCACGCGTCCTGGGTCTGCGCAACGCCGCCCGGACGGTGCCAGTACTGCAGGCCCGGCTGCAGCTCCAGCCAGGAGACCGGGCGGAAGCGATAATAGAGTTCGCCGTTCAGCGAGTGGCCGGCCACCGGCTGCCAGGCCGGATCGTTATAGTCGGCGGCGCCGCTGAGCTGGTTCATATAGCGCTGATTGCGCGCGTAGTGGCTGCTCATGTCGATCCACGTCAGGCCGAAGCCGATCCAGTCCTCCGGACGGGCGTCAAACAGCCCGCGGTAACGCATCGAGGCGGCGACGGCGGAGTGGATATAGTTGCTGCGCTGGTCGCTGAGGCTGCCGCTCAGCGAGACGCTCATTCCCCGCAGCGGATCGTCGGCGTGGCGGGTAATCTGCTGGTTCAGGCCGGCGTACATAAACCAGGTGCTGTCGTGCTCGGCGTAGCCCTGCGGGTCCGTCGCCCCGGCGCCGCCGGATTTGCCGCTGTAGAGGTCGCTTTGCGGCGCGTTAGTCCAGACCACGCCGAGGTTATAGGCTCCCGGCAGGCCATTCATCAGCGGACGGGTTTCGATCTCCATCGGCAGTAAAATGCCTTTGCTGCCCTTCGTCGACCAGCTCCAGGCATGGCTGCGCGAGGCGGCCTGCGGGTTTTGCTCCATCACCCCGCCTTTGAGGGTCACCGTCGGCGTCAGCTTGTACTCCAGGGTGGTGCCCCAGGTGTGGATGTTCCAGTTATTCCAGGTCAGCGAGTTGGCCGATTTGCCGCCGCACTGGGTCAACAGCTGGAAATCGCAGGGAATGATCTGGTCGAAGGTTTGCACCTTGTTCATCATGCCGATGCGCCAGGTCAGACGACGGTCGTCAAAGCTGCGGGCGAAGGTCAGCCAGCCGAGACGGGTGATCGACCCGCCGCCCCAGCTCTCCTGCGACAGATCGTTGAAGCTGACCCGCGGATCCTGCAGCCGTTTCGTGGTGAGGTTATCATCGTGGTTGCGGTTGACGATGTTGCCCTCGAGACGGGCGTCCGGTATGCCGGTCCAGCGCTCAAGATCCTGGGTAAAGGTCAACGACACCTGGTCAATATAGGCCAGATGTTTATCGTGGTTATAACCGCCGCCGGCGTTGTAGGCCATCTCGTTAAGATAGCCGAGATTATAATGAAAGCCGTTCTCTTCAAGGATTGGACGAATACCCAGCATATCGCCCAGCAGCCCTGGCTGTCCGGCTTCAAACCCCAGCACGCTGCCGTTCCACGCCGGGGTTTGCGCCGCGTTCACGACGGGCGCCATCGCCGCCAGCGCCGCGCCGATAAAAAGCTGATTTATTTTTTTGTTATACATTGTGATCTCCACCGTGACTGAATAAAAACAAAGGGGATCCCCAGGCTATTTATTTACCTGTTTTCTTTTTTAAAAAATGAATGGCAGGGGCCTCCTTCGGTAATAAAACCGCGACCGCGCCAGAGAAAAGATGAATGACAATCTCTTGTTTTACGTCATCATTTACCCACCGTTAAATTTTGGCCAAAAAAAAACCTAAGCACTTGCCGCCACGAATGACGGAAGTGCTTAGGTTTTGCCTGCGTTCAGTAGCAATCCTGAATTGATTGACCGCACAGTATCACTTTATTTCACTCATGCCTATCATCAATAGGCAGGCAAGTAATAATATGTGAAGCGAATAACAATATGGCGCTTAATAGCGGGCGATCGCCGCCGCTATTTCAGCAGAGGTTTGCAGGGCGCGAATTTCATTAAACAGCGTCAGCGCCTCGGTATATTCCTTGCGTAAATAGCCTAGCCACTGCTTAATTCTCGCCACATGATACAGGCCGGTATCGCCCTGCTTTTCCAGACGGGTATATTTTTGCAACAGCTGAACCACCTGCGGCCACGGCATGCGCGGTTCGTTGTATTTGATCACCCGGCTGAGGTTCGGTACGTTGAGCGCCCCGCGGCCAATCATCACCGAATCGCAGCCGGTGACGGCCATACAGTCCTGAGCGCTTTGCCAGTCCCAGATTTCGCCGTTGGCGACTACCGGAATGGTCAGGCGCCGGCGGATCTCGCCGATGGCCTGCCAGTTGATGCGCTCCGCTTTGTAGCCATCTTCTTTAGTGCGGCCGTGGACCACCAGCTCGCTGGCCCCCGCCTGCTGCACCGCGTCGGCGATTTCAAAGCGCCGTTCGCCGCTGTCCCAGCCGAGACGAACTTTCACCGTCACCGGCAGATGTCCGGGCACCGCCTCGCGCATCGCCTTCGCGCCGCGATAGATAAGCTCCGGATCTTTCAGCAGCGTCGCCCCGCCGCCGCTGCCGTTCACCAGCTTCGACGGACAGCCGCAGTTTAAATCGACGCCCCACGAGCCCAGCGCCACCGCGCGGGCGGCGTTTTCCGCCAGCCACTCGGGATATTGCCCCAGCAGCTGGACGCGCACGCGGGTACCGGACGGGGTGCGGCTTTGATGATGCAGTTCCGGGCACAGCCTGTAGAACGATTTAACCGGCAGCAGTTGATCCACCACCCGCAGAAACTCGGTGATGCACAGATCGTAATCGTTCACTTCGGTCAGCAGCTCGCGCACCAGCGAATCGAGCACGCCTTCCATCGGCGCCAGTAGTACACGCATATCGTTACCCGGAAAAAAAAGAGGCGCTATGGTAGCGCCTCCGGGCGTTGGTTGAAAGTGCTCAATGCGTCCCGCCTGCCGTACGCCATTCCCCATTCGGCGAATGCGGCAAAGCGAGGAGATAATCTCTATGCTTTACAGGAGTCTGCGGCATCTCATACCGCCTTCATTTGCCGCTTCTCTTCCAAAAAGGTAGCGTGGGACCCGATATACCCAAAGCTGCGAGCTGTCAGGTCCTGCCGGGAGAGGCTATTGTTCCCGTACGCTATCAGCGCTATGCATAGAATTCATGATGTGATCGGTAGCACATTTTAGGGATTAATTGTATGATGAATGCACTTCATCAAGGGTTATTACCATGAGTAAATCGCTGACTATTATCTGGCACTACCTGCGGGCTTTCGTCCTGATTTACGCCTGCTTATACGCCGGAATATTTATCGCCGGGCTGCTGCCCATCACCATCCCCGGCAGCATCATCGGCATGCTGATCCTCTTCGTGCTGCTGGCGCTGCAAATTATGCCGCCGCAGTGGGTCAACCCCGGCTGCAATATCCTGATCCGCTATATGGCGCTGCTGTTCGTGCCGATCGGCGTCGGCGTGATGCAGTACTGGGATCTGCTGCGCGCCCAGCTGGGGCCGGTCGTCATCTCCTGCGCCATCAGCACGCTGGTGGTGTTTGTGGTGGTGAGCTGGAGCTCTCACCTGGTGCATGGCGAACGCAAAGTGATTGGGCAAAAGGAAAAGAAAAATGATGCATGAAATCTGGTGGTCGCTGCCGCTAACCCTGATCGTCTTTTTCCTCGCCCGCAAACTGGCGGCCCGCTTTAAGTTCCCGCTACTCAACCCGCTGCTGGTGGCGATGGTAGTGATAATCCCGTTTCTGCTGCTGACCGGGATCTCCTATGAGCGTTACTTTGCCGGCAGCAAGATCCTGAACGATCTGCTGCAGCCAGCGGTGGTCGCGCTGGCTTTCCCGCTGTATGAACAGCTGCACCAGATCCGCGCGCGCTGGAAATCGATCATCACCATCTGCTTTATCGGCAGCTGCGTGGCGATGATCACTGGCACCACCGTGGCCCTGCTGATGGGCGCCACACCGCAGATCGCCGCCTCTGTTCTGCCCAAATCGGTGACCACGCCGATTGCCATGGCGGTAAGCGGCAGTATCGGCGGCATCCCGGCCATCAGCGCCGTGTGCGTGATTTTTGTCGGCATCCTTGGCGCGGTATTCGGCCATACCCTGCTCAACCTGATGCGTATTCGCACTAAAGCGTCGCGCGGCCTGTCGATGGGCACCGCCTCGCACGCCCTCGGTACCGCCCGCTGTGCGGAACTGGACTATCAGGAAGGGGCGTTCAGCTCGCTGGCGCTGGTGCTGTGCGGGATCATCACCTCGTTGATGGCGCCGTTTTTATTCCCGCTGATCCTTGCGGTAGTGGGATAAAATGTGACTCGTATCACATTTATTAATGCAACGATGAAAAGTTGCATTAGCAATGGGACGTAAATCACATTTGAAACCCCTTGACGCCCGTACACTGGTTTCCCATTACACTGTTATGAGGCAACGCTATGCACTCACGTTTTCAAGCTGCTTTGACGACTCTGGCAGCAGACCTGCAGGCGGCCATCGCCCCGATGCTCGCCGACCCGCACTTCCCGGCGCTGCTCGAGGCCGATCAGGTGGCGACGCTGCAACAGGCGACAGGTCTGGACGAAGACGCGCTGGCCTTTGCGCTACTGCCGCTGGCCGCCGCCTGCGCGCGCGCCGACCTTTCCCACTTTAACGTCGGGGCTATCGCCCGCGGCGTCAGCGGCCGCTGGTACTTTGGCGGCAACATGGAGTTTGTCGGCGCCACCATGCAGCAGACCGTCCATGCAGAGCAGAGCGCCATCAGCCACGCCTGGCTGCGCGGTGAAACCTCCCTGCGCGCTATCACGGTGAACTACACGCCGTGCGGCCATTGTCGTCAGTTTATGAACGAACTGAACAGCGGACTGGCGCTGCGCATTCATCTGCCCGGTCGCGAAGCCCATGCGCTGCAGCACTATCTGCCGGATGCCTTCGGCCCGAAAGACCTGGAGATCAAAACCCTGCTGATGGACCACCAGAACCACGGCTTCCCGGTCAGCGGCGATGCCCTGTCCCAGGCGGCGATTGAGGCCGCTAACCGCTGCCACGCGCCTTACAGCCACTCGCCTTCCGGCGTAGCGCTGGAGCTGAAAGGTGGCACCCTTTTCAGCGGCAGCTATGCGGAAAACGCGGCGTTCAACCCGACGCTGCCGCCGCTGCAGGGGGCGCTGAATCTCCTCAGCCTCAACGGCTATGATTATCCGGACATCCAGCGGGCGATCCTGGCGGAGAAAGCCGATGCGGCGCTGATTCAGTGGGACGCCACCGTCGCCACCCTGAAGGCGCTGGGCTGCCACAATATCGAGCGCGTGCTGTTAGGTTAATCAGCCTGCGCGCCTGAGCAGATGGCCGGATGGCGGTTTCGTCTAAATCCGGCCGACCTTTTATGCCGTTATGTTGTCGGGTGGCGCTCCGCTAACCCGACCTACCGTTCGCGCCATTGCGAGCTGAAGATCGCGATGGCTGCTGAAACTGCCGACCTGACAGCCTCAAAGTCGCTGAGACGTTCCCGGAGGGCCGGAGAACAGGTTGCGGCTACGCCTTACCCGGTCTGGGATCGGCGATCGGTCCATATTGCTGAAAATCCCCGCAATTAAACGCGGGTTTCTTGCGCTTACCCGGCGGGTAAAGTAGCCTGAAGACTCCGTTGTCTATTATTGAGCCAAGTTCATGTTAAAGCGTGTGTTCTACAGCCTGTTAGTCCTGCTCGGCCTGCTGCTGTTGACCGTGCTGGGTCTTGACCGCTGGATGAGCTGGAAAACCGCGCCCTATATCTATGACGAGCTGCAGGACCTCCCCTACCGCCAGGTCGGCGTGGTGCTGGGCACCGCTAAATACTACCGCACCGGGGTGATCAATCAGTATTACCGCTACCGCATCCAGGGCGCGCTCAACGCCTACAACAGCGGCAAGGTCAACTATCTGCTGCTGAGCGGGGATAACGCCCTGCAAAGCTACAATGAACCGATGACTATGCGCCGGGACCTGATTAAAGGCGGCGTCGATCCGGCGGATATCGTGCTGGACTATGCCGGTTTCCGCACGCTCGACTCGATCGTCCGCACCCGCAAAGTGTTCGACACCAACGACTTCATTATCATCACCCAACGCTTCCACTGCGAACGGGCGCTGTTTATCGCCCTGCATATGGGGATCCAGGCTCAGTGCTACGCGGTGCCGTCGCCGAAGGATATGTGGAGCGTGCGGCTGCGCGAATTCGGCGCCCGCTTCGGCGCGCTGGCGGACCTCTACATCTTCAAACGGGAACCGCGCTTCCTCGGTCCTTTAATTCCGATTCCGGCGCAGCAGCACGACGTGCCGGATGACGCCCAGTCCTACCCGGCGGTCACCCCGGAGCAGCTACTGGAGCTGCAGAAAGAAAAGTAGCCTCCATCAACGCATCCGTTTCAGGTATAAAAAAACCCGCGCCAGGCGCGGGTTTTTACTCAGGCAAAAATTACTTCTTACGGGCGTATTTCAGGGAATCCAGCGCCACGGCGAAGATAATGATCGCCCCCTTAATGATGTACTGCCAGTAAGGGTTAACGCCGATATAGGTCAGGCCGTAGTTGATCACGGTGAAGATAATCACCCCAGTCACCACGCCGAATACGGTCCCTACCCCGCCGCTGAACGATACGCCGCCCACCACGCAGGCGGCGATGGCGTCCAGTTCGTACATAAAGCCGAGGTTATTGGTCGCCGAGCCGATACGACCGGCTTCCAGCAGGCCGCCGAAGGCGTAGAACACGCCGGAGAGGGCGTAAATCATCAGCAGGTTCAACGCTACGTTGACCCCGGAGACCTTCGCCGCTTCCGGGTTACCGCCGATAGCGAAGATGTTTTTGCCAAAGCGCGTCTTGTTCCACAGGATCCAGACAAAGAAGACGGCAATCAGCGCGTAGAAGGTGATGTAGGACAGGCGGAACGAGCCCAGCGCCACAAACCCCTGCGCGAAATGGGAGAAATGGCTGTCGAAGCCGGAGATCGGCGACGCGCCCACGAAGTCGTAGTACAGCGAGTTAATGCCGTAGACGATGATCATGGTCCCAAGGGTGGTAATAAACGGCGTCACGTTCAGATAGGCAATGACGATCCCGTTAATCAGGCCGATGACCGCCCCGATGGCGCATACCAGCAGGATGACCAGCGGGATCGGCATGGTCGCCATATCCGGGAACACCTTGTTGGCATTATCCACCGCCTGCAGCATGGTCGCGGCAATCACCGCCGCCAGTCCCACCTGACGGCCGGCGGAGAGGTCGGTGCCCTGCGTGACGATCAGTCCGGCCACCCCGAGGGCAATAATAATACGCACCGAGGACTGGGTCAGAATATTACTCAGGTTGAGCAGACTTAAAAATGTCGGATCCTGGAAAATAATAATGGCCAACAGGACCAGAAGGACGACATATATCCCACCCTCTTTCAGGTAAGTGAGAAAACTCTTTTTATTTAACGCACTCATGTGAAGCCCCTGATCTTAAAGGTGCAATGACGCAAGACGCAGTATTTCGTTTTGCGTGGTGGTTTTAGTCTCAACAATGCCCGCGACCAGGCCGTTGCTCATCACCAGAATGCGGTCGGTAATCCCCAGCAGTTCCGGCATTTCGGAGGAAATAATAATGATCCCTTTATCTTTTTTAGCCAGCTCGGCAATCAGCTGATAGATCTCGAATTTGGCGCCGACGTCGATACCGCGCGTCGGCTCGTCCAGCATCAGGATCTCCGGCTGGGTCAGCAGCCAGCGGCCAATAATGACCTTTTGCTGGTTACCACCGGAAAGCGAACCAATCTGCGTATGCTGGCCGGGGGTTTTAACGCGCATAGAGTCAATGACCCATTGGGTATCGCTCTTCATCCGCGAGTTATCCAGCAAGCCGACGCTGTTTTTATATTTCTTAATATTGGAGATCAGCGAGTTAAAACCGATATCCAGATAGGCGTAAATCCCGGTGGAGCGCCGCTCCTCGGTCACCAGCGCAAAACCGTGGTTAATCGCCTCATTGGCGCTGTGGTTGTTGATCTTCTTCCCGTGCAGGGTGATGGTGCCGCTGGCCTTCTCACGGATCCCGAACAGGGTCTCCACGATGTCGGTCCGCTTCGCGCCCACCAGACCGGCGATACCGAGAATTTCGCCCTTATGCAGATCGAAGGAGACATCGCGAATGGACGGCTGGCGCAGGGAGGTGAGATTGCGCACCTGGAGGATCACTTCTCCCGGGGTGTTTTCGCGATCCGGAAAGCGCTGGTTGAGCGAACGCCCGACCATCATGGCGATGATCTTGTCCATATCCAGCCCTTCCAGCGGCTGGGTGGCGATCCACTGGCCGTCGCGAAGGATGGTAATTTCATCGCACAGCTGGAAAATCTCTTCCATTTTGTGCGAGATATAGACGATACCGCAGCCGCGATCTTTCAGCTTGCGGATAATCTTAAACAGATGGTTGACCTCTTTTTCCGTCAGCGACGACGTCGGCTCGTCCATGATGACGATTTTGGCGTCATAGGAAAACGCCTTGGCGATCTCAATCATCTGCATCTGGGATACCGATAAGGTACCGACGCGGGCGCGCGGGTCGATATCAATATCCAGCTCATCAAATATGGCCTTGGTGTCCCGGTACATTTTGTCCTGATCGACAAACATACCTTTAGTGGGATAACGCCCGAGCCACATGTTGTCCATGACCGAACGCTGTAAGACCAGGTTTAATTCCTGATGTACCATCGAAATACCGTTTTCCAGGGCTTCTTTCGCCGAATGGAAATCGATCTCTTTTCCCTGAAAAAGAATGCTGCCGGAATCTTTTTGATAGATCCCAAAAAGGCATTTTAATAATGTCGATTTACCGGCGCCGTTCTCACCCATTAACGCATGAATGGAGTGCGGACGAACCTTCAGGTTGACATTATCAAGAGCCTTGACGCCAGGAAACGATTTGTTGATGTTGCTCATCTCCAACAAATATTCGCCTGACCGTTCGCTATTATTGCTGACCATAGTTATACCTGGCTGCGTTCATGCACGCCCCGTCCGGCGCAATAACGCCAGCAGGAGTCTGGTTCTGTATCAGGAATAATCGGGCGTGGATAACCCACGCCCGCAACTCACATCACGATTATTTGCCGGTAAACTGGCTCAGGTTGTCTTTATCGACGCCCACATAGGGGACGCGAACAATCTTGTTGTCAATTTTCCAGTTGGTGCCTGCCGCAGCGTCTTTCCCGTCGGCCAGGTTTTTCGCCAGATCGAAGGTCGCTTTCGCCTGGTTGTTAGCATCGTTCAGCACGGTACCGGCCATCGCGCCGGATTTCACCAGCGCCAGGGCTTCCGGCAGCGCATCCACGCCGAACACCGGAATGCTGCTCTTGTTGTGCGCTTTCAGCGCTTCAACCGCGCCCATCGCCATGGCGTCGTTGTTAGCGATCACCACTTCAATCTTGTTCGCATTCGGGCCGGAGAGCCAGGCGTCCATTTTGTCTTTCGCCTGGGCGGTATCCCACATGGCGGTGTCCATCTGCAGCTGCTGGGTCTTCAGGCCTTTATCATTCAGCTCTTTGATAACGTAGGTGGTACGCGCTTCCGCATCCGGATGGCCCGGCTCGCCTTTCAGCAGGACGTACTGGATCTGGCCGTCTTTATTCAGATCCCAGTTCGGGTTGGCTTTCCAGTGCTTGGCGATCAGATCGCCCTGAATAATCCCGGACTCTTTCGAGTCGGTACCGACGTAATAAGCTTTGTCATAGCTATCCAGCGCTTTACGGGAAGGCTCTTTGTTGAAGAACACCACCGGAATGTTCTGCCCGCGCGCTTTTTCGATGACCGTTCCCGCCGCAGCCGGGTCAACCAGGTTGATCGCCAGGGCTTTCACGCCTTTCGCCAGCAGCACGTCAATCTGATCGTTTTGTTTCGACTGGTCGTTCTGCGAGTCATTCATCAGCAGCTGGACGTCAGGCGCGGATTTGCCATCTTTTTCAATCGCCTTACGCACCACCGACATAAAGTTGTCGTCATATTTATAAATCGTCACGCCGATACGGGTATCTGCTGCGTGTGCTGCGGCGCCAAATAACAGACCAGCCATTACAGCAGAGAGGGTAAACACCTTCTTATTCATGGAATCTCCGGTTTTATTATGCAGGGTCATTTTTGTGAAAAAGTGCGGGCGGGATTTGTTGCATTAGTGTTACCGCACAACGCATTTCACGACGAAAATTCGGTCTTCCGTGTCGGGTAACGCTCCAGAAAAATACGACTCTAATACTCGTTTAACGCCTTGTTCCTACTGAAGAAAGTGAGGATTTCCCATCACCTCGCGGTTCAGACTGGTAAACGCTGCCATCATAATCAGGTGAATGTTAATATACTGTGAATTTACTCACAAATTGAAAGCGGTTACATCCCGCCGCCGCTTCAGTTAGTGATCGGCCCCACAGTTTGCCGCTGGGCAACGGAGTGACGTCGCACCAGGGTGGGCATAAAGCAGTGCGTCGCCTCGCGATCCAACTTGCCGGCCGCCCCCAGCAGCGCCAGCTCGGTGGCCAGCTTCGCCATCGACATCACCGGATAGCGCACGGTGGTCAGCTGAGGATCGGTGTAACGGGAAATAGGAATATCATCAAAGCCAATCAGCGACAGATGCTGCGGCACGACAATGCCGTTGTCCTTCAGCGTGGTCAGCGCGCCGGCCGCCATGCTGTCGTTATAGGCGAACACCGCAGTGAGGCCGAGATTCCGCCCCAGCAGTTCGACCATCGCCGCTTCGCCGCCCTGCATGTCCGGGGAGCCGGAGCCGACCCAGCTGTCCGGGGCGATGATGCCCTGCTCCTGCAGCGCTTTGCTCCACCCTTCCCGCCGCATATCGTCGTCTTCAATGCCGTGATTGGAGGAGAGATAACCGATGCGCTGGTGGCCGTGATTGAGCAGCATGCGGGTAGCCATCAGCGCGCCGCTAACGTTGTCGAGGCCGACGCAGCGATGGGCAAAGCCCGGCACGATGCGGTTGATCAGCACCATCCCCGGGATATGTTGCATAAAGTCGCTCAGTTCAGCATCGCTGAGCGCTTTAGAATGGACGATCAGCGCCGAGCAGCGCTGGCGGATCAGCACCTCGATGGCATGGCGCTCTTTTTCCGCCTCGTGATAGCTGTTGCCGATCAGCACATACTTATGATGCTGCTGGGCGACGGTATCCACCGCTTTCACCAGCGCGCCGAAGAAGGCATCGGAGACGTCCATCACCACCACGCCGATGGTATCGCTGACCTGGGTGGCCAGCGCCTGGGCGTTGGCGTTGGGCCGGTAGCCCAGCTGGGTTACCGCTTTCATCACCACGTCGCGCGTATCCGGACTCACCAGCGCGCTATTGTTCAGCACCCGCGACACGGTGGCCACGGATACGCCCGCCTGGCGGGCGACATCACGAATGGTGATCATACTCAGCGACCTTAAGAGAATTACAGCACGTCACATTCACCTCCTGTGCTCAGCAAGGAGGCTATTCTGGCAGCGACCCGCGGTCCGCTACGTGAGTGAGGTCACACGGCTGGAAACGTTTACATCCGTTTTGTTAATGATTGTGATCGAGATCGTTATCTGGATGTGTCTTTCAATGATGTCCCTGACGCACGCAGGGTTAACTGACGCCACAGCCATTCCACCGGCCCCTGGCGGAAGCGGCGCAGCCAGAGTGATGACACGAGGAGGTTGACGGCCCAGATGGGGGGAACAAAGGCCAGCAGCTGCAGACGATCGAAGCGCATAAACAGCCCGAGATGATAAAACAGGGTGGTGCAGATCAGGGTCTGCAGCAGGTAGTTGCTCAGCGCCATGCGTCCGACGCAGGCGATAGCCCCCACCAGGCGGAAACGGCAGAGCTGCGGCCAGTAGCCCCAGGCCAGCGAGGCATAGCCGATAGCCTGCAGCGGGGCGCTCAGTTCACGCGGCGCCTGCAGTAAAAACGCGCACCAGCGATAGTCCCAGGCCAGATACCACTGGGCGACAATAGCCGGCACATTCACCGCCATCCCGGCTAGCACCAGCAGCGCGCCGGTGCGCCGATAGTGACGCTGGCTGAACTGCCCTTTCAGCCAGCCGCTGCGCATCAGCGCCGCGCCTATCAGCATCATCCCCGCCAGCTGCCAGCCATACTGCGCGCCGAGCGCCAACAGATTGTCCGACAGCATATCCGCCCGGTTGCTGACCGCCTCCATGCCGCCGTGCAGCTTCCAGTACTGCTCATACTGCAGATTGGCCGCGTCCGGGACCCAGGAGCGATTCGCGGCCGTCCCCGAGATAATCCCCAGCAGGACCAGCACCGCAATACCGGTGAGGTAGAGCACCACCCCGGTGTTAAACAGCGATTTAACATGCTGCGCCTCGCGCACCATGCGCCAGCTCACCAGCCCCACCAGGGCGTAGGCCAGCAGAATATCGCCATCCCAGAAGAAGAGACCGTGAATGAAACCAAGCAGCGCCAGCAGGGTCAGCCGCGACTGGATCCAGCGTTTGCCGCGGGGGAGCAGGAGCTGCAGACCGGCGCCAAACAGCAGCGCGAACAGGGTAAGAAACTTCACCTGCGCCAGCAGGTCAAGGATCGCCCAGGTCCAGGCGTCGCTGAGGGTCGCGCTTCCTGACCAGGCCGGATTGAGGTAAGCGGCCTTCGGCAAGCCGAAGGCGCTGATATTGAGAAGCAGGATACCGAGGATGGCGACGCCGCGGACAAAGTCCAGCGTGACATTTCTCTCCATGTACCCTGCTCCGTTTTAGTTGTGGTGACGTACTGCGCGCAGGAATTCCTGGCGGGTATTCTGGCTGGATTTGAACAGGCCACCGAGGGAGGTGGTGGTAGTGGCGCTGGTCGCGTCGCGGATGCCGCGCGCTTTCACGCAGTAATGCACCGCGTCAATGGATACCGCCACGTTGCTGGTGCCGAGCAGCGTCTGCAGCGCGATCAGGATCTGCTGCGTGAGACGCTCCTGGACCTGCGGGCGCTGGGCGAAGAACTGCACGATGCGGTTGATTTTCGACAGGCCGATCACCGAATCTTTCGGGATATAGGCTACCGTCGCTTTACCATCGATGGTGACAAAGTGGTGTTCGCAGGTGCTGGTCAGGGTGATATCGCGCACGGTGACCATTTCATCGACCTTCATTTTGTTTTCAATGACGGTGATTTTCGGGAAACGGGAGTAATCCAGTCCGGAGAAGATCTCATCGACATACATTTTGGCGATGCGATGCGGGGTCTCCATCAGACTGTCATCACTCAGATCCAGATTCAGCAGTTGCATAATCTCGGTCATATGACCGGTAATCAAACGCTTGCGTGTTTCGTTATCAATTTCTTGTACTGGCGCACGCATCGGCGTCTCCAGCCCACGAGCGACCAGCGCTTCATGAACGAGGACGGCTTCTTTACTCAGTGATGACATTTGGGTTTCTCCTGCAGGTGTGGCGCTCTTTGCTTTTTCTGGGGGCAAAGTTTGTATTCATTGTGCGTGAGGTGGCGCACAGAATCCAGTAGCCGTAACGATAATTATTGAAATTGGCGCTGCCTTTTATTAAGGCGCGAAGCCACGCCTCAGGCGCGACGCCAAATCCCTATCGCCGAATCCGGAATGATCCAACCGCTGTACGCATCCATAAGCGCCATCGCTACACCGGCATGTTGGCTATAAGTTGCATTAATGATGCAGTAAGTTCTCAAAAGGAGAAAGTGAAAGTTGCTCACCGGCTAATGAAATATCTGTATTATGAACGTTTACGCGCACATCCCTTCCGAGGAGCCTTGCATGGAACTGCTTGAAGAGCATCGCTGTTTTGACGGCCGGCAACAACGCTGGCGTCATCACTCCCCTGTCCTGAACTGCGCCATGACGTTCAGCATTTTTTTACCGCCTGAGCGCGAAACGCCGCCGCCGGTGCTGTACTGGCTGTCCGGGCTGACCTGTAACGATGAAAACTTTACCACCAAGGCGGGCGCTCAGCGCATTGCCGCCGCGCTGGGCATCGCGCTGGTGATGCCGGATACCAGCCCGCGCGGTGACGAGGTGGCCAACGATGACGGTTACGATCTGGGGCAAGGCGCTGGCTTCTACCTGAACGCCACCGAGGCGCCGTGGTCGGCGCACTACCGGATGTACGATTACCTGCGCGACGAACTGCCCGCGCTTATCCGCAGCGAGTTTACCGTCGGCGAACGCTGCGCCATCAGCGGCCACTCGATGGGCGGTCACGGCGCGCTTATCATGGCGCTCACCAATCCCGGCCGCTACGCCAGCGTCTCCGCCTTCGCGCCAATCGTCAATCCCTCCCAGGTGCCGTGGGGCAAGAAAGCGTTTACCGCCTATCTCGGCGCCGATGAATCGACATGGCGCGCCTGGGACAGCTGCGCCCTGATGCAGGCCAGCCAGCCGGCGGACGCGGTGCCGACGCTTATCGATCAGGGCGATAACGATCCATTCCTCGCCGGACAGCTGCAGCCCGCGGTGCTGGCGGAGGTCGCGCGACAGAAGGCCTGGCCGTTAACGCTGCGCATCCAGCCCGGTTACGATCATAGCTACTACTTTATTGCCTCGTTTATCGAAGACCATCTGCGTTTCCACGCGCAGCATCTCTTTAACTAAACGCAACCTGCGCCGTGACTCCACGTCGCGGCGCAGGCCATCGTTAAGCGCCAACGATCAGAAGCGATAATCCACGGCCATAAAGTAGCGACGGCCCTCTTCGGTATAGCTGTAGTCGTCCCGGTTGAGATCTTTATCGCCCACGTTCTGCACCCCGGAGCGCAGTTTCACATTTTTGGTGACCTGCCACGCCGCGCCGACGTCAAACAGGGTATAGCCGCCCGGCGTTTTGCCGGTGGCGCTCACCGCGCGCTGCTGGCCGGTATAGTTGGCCGTCACGTAGAAGGACCAGTCGTCCAGCGGTTTCCAGTCAAGCGTGCCGTTGGCGGTATGGAACGGCAGCGTCTGCAGCGGTTTATCGCCGCCGTTGCTCAGATCGCGACCATCGTTGTAGGTGTAGTTCACCGTCAGCTTCCACTCATCGCCGAACGGGATCTTCACCTCGGTCTCCACCCCTTTGATGCGCGCTTTGTTGACGTTGAAATAGCGGAAGATCGGCACGCGCTTACCGTTGACGGTTTTCCAGCCGACAAAGTTCGGGTAGCCCGGCGCTTCGCTGGCGCTGGAGGTGCGCAGAACATCAATCATATCGTCGACATTGTTCTGGAAGGTGGTGATGCTGCCTTCAACATCCTGCAGCCAGCCCTCTTCCCCACGATAGTAGAGACCAAGCTCGAAGCTTTCGCTGGTTTCCGGCTTCAGATCCGGGTTACCGATGATGCTGCACGAGCCGCGGCAGGAGTTGGTGGTCCAGTCGGGGTTAAGCTGCAGCAGCGACGGGGCTTTAAACGCCGTCGCCCAGCCGCCTTTGACGGTGACGGTATCGGTGGCGTTATACACCAGATAGGCGCGCGGGCTCCAGTGATCGCCATAGGTCTGATGGTCGTCCATACGAATGCCGGTGGTCAGCGCCAGCGGCTCGATGATGCGCCATTCGTCTTCAATAAACAGGGCGTACTGGCTGGCGGAGGTCGACTGGCCGCCGCTGCTCAGGTTGACCGGATCTTTCAGCTTGTCGTGGCGCCATTCGCCGCCGAAGGTCACCAGCTGGTTAATCATGTCCAGTGGCAGGACATACTTGCCGTCGATGGCATTGCTTTCCGAGGTGATGGTGCCGTTCTGCCCCGGATTTTTGTTATCCACCTTTTCGCCGTAAAACTTGAGCTCGCTGTTGCCCATCTCCCAACGGCCGTTATGGCTCAGAGAGTAGTTCTCACGCTCAAGGCGGTTGCGGTCAAGGGAATCGGAGTCGCGATCCTGGCGGTCAAAGCCATAGCCCGCGGTGAAATCGTGGTTGTCGTTCGGCGTCCAGGCGAATTCGACATTGCCATCGCGGCTGGTGAAGCCCTCGATGCGCGGCGTTTCGCCGGTGGCATTGCTGGAAGACTGCGGATCGTCCTTGGCGCGCTTCGCCAGGCTGCCGTAGGCCTTCATCCCGAGCACGCCGTCGATCAGCGGGCCGCTGGTGAAGAACTGGCCGTTCCAGGTATCGCCGCGGTCGCGGTGTTCCTGAATGGTGGTATCGGCGCTCAGCGTCCCGGTCCATTTCTGGCCGATTTTTTTGGTAATAATGTTGACCACGCCGCCGAGCGCATCGGAGCCGTACAGGGAGGACATCGGGCCGCGCACCACCTCGATACGTTCGATGGCATCCACCGGGATCCAGTTCAGGTCGAAGTCATTGTGGCGGAAGACGGCGTTCCGGGAGTTGACGCGTTTCCCGTCGACAAGGATCAGGGTATAGCTGCTGCTCAGACCGCGAATGCTGACGCCCTTGCGGTTATCCCCTTCGTTGGTGAGCTGGACCCCGGGCACATCGCGCAGTACGTCTTTCAGGTTCTGCACCGGTTTGCGCTGCAAATCCTGCTGGGTGATGACGCTGATGCTCGCCGGCGCGTCTTTGACGCTCTGTTCAGTGGCCGAGGCGGTCACCACCAGCGTTTCTTCATTCACATCGGCCAGGGCCGGAAACGCCAACGATACGACGGACGCAGACAATCCCGCCCGGATAAAAGGGTTTAACCTGAACATTCCAAATCTCCATGAGGTGTACAACCAAACAAACAAAAAAGGTGCTGCTCACACGCGCTGGCGGCCTGCCGCTCTGTCGGCGGTAGACTCGCGCTGTTTTCTCGTCGATGTGGCTGGTCGCCCGATGTCAGTCTGTACACATGGCAGAGACGGGGGGAGTGGCTTCATCCGTAATGGTCGGAAATGATAAAGATAATGATTTCTATTATCAATCTAATTATGAAGAATTGTGTCAGGCTGTAACCGTGTGGACATAAAAAAAGCCCTCTTTACAGAGGGCTTCCGGGTGATACAAACCTGTTTTCGTTATCGTACTCATCTGTCTGCCGGGTGGCGGCTTTCGCCTTACCCGGCCTACGAAAAATTGCAATATCAAACAGTTACGCAAATATCTGTAGGCCCGCGCAAGCAGCACCGCCGGGCAATTCCTGAAGATTGCGCCTGGCCAGCACGATGAAGCCCTCTTTTCAGAGGGCTTCCGGGTGATACAAACCTGTTTTCGTTATCGTACTCATCT
>NZ_JAIJYL010000016.1:0-116242 GCF_019753495.1 Klebsiella sp. TF21-TM
GCCGCCTGGGCTTTCTGCGCTACAGCCGGTTTCGCTGCGGCTTTGTGGTGCTTCTTCGCCGCCTGGGCTTTCTGCGCTACAGCCGGTTTCGCTGCGGCTTTGTGGTGCTTCTTCGCCGCCTGGGCTTTCTGCGCGGCCGCCGGTTTCGCCGCGGCTTTGTGGTGTTTCTTCGCCGCCTGGGCTTTCTGTTCGGCTGCCGGTTTCGCCGCCGCTTTATGATGTTTCTTGTGATGAACGGTGGTGTGGTTGGCTGCGGCAGCCGGGGTGGTGGTCGCGGCATCGGCGGCGAAAGCAACAGATGACAGACCCATAGCAGCGGCAACAACCAGAGCTAATACTTTTTTCATGCTGAAATCCTCGAATTGGTTTCCTGAGTAACCCCACTGCGGGGCTGTTGGCCACACTATATGCATCTCCGGGGCGCTCATCAGTGAGTCTTTGGTGTCGGGGAGTAACGGAATGTACAACGCCGGAACAAAACTGAAGAAAGAAAAAGCCCGCCGGGGTGGCGGGCTTTGGCAGGGTTAGCGCGCGGCGCGCTGTAAGATAGTGCTGGAGGGCTGGCGCTGCAGAAAACGCATCCGCAGCATCATCATAATGGCGGCGGAGGTCAGGCCGATGATAAATCCGCACCAGAAGCCGGCGGGCCCCATGCGGGGGACAATCACGTCGGTCAGCGCCAGCAGGTAGCCGCTGGGCAAACCCAGCACCCAGTACGCGGTAAAGGTGATAAAAAAGATAGACCGCGTATCTTTATAGCCACGCAGGATACCGCTGCCGATCACCTGAATGGAGTCGGAGATCTGGTAGACCGCCGCCAGCAGCATCAGATGCGAGGCCAGCATCACCACCTCAGGGTTATCGTTATACAGCAGGGCAATCTGCTTACGCATCAGCACGGTAAAGATAGCGGTAAACACCGCCAGACAGACGCCCACGCCCACGCCCGTGCGGGCGGAAACCTGGGCATCGATCGTTGAGCCCTGGCCGAGGCGGAAGCCGACGCGAATGGTGACCGCGGCCGCCAGCGACAGCGGCAGAACGAACATCAGCGAGCTGAAGTTCAGCGCAATCTGGTGGCCGGCGACGTCAATGATCCCGAGCGGAGAGACCAGCAGCGCGACGACGGCAAACAGGGTCACTTCGAAGAACAGCGCCAGGGCGATGGGCAGCCCCAGCTGCACCAACCGCAGCAGAACGGCGAAATCGGGGCCGCTGAAGCCCTCGGCGCAGCGGATATCGCGCATCGAACGCGCCCGGCGCACCCACCACAGCATGCTGGCGAACATCACCCAATAAACGGAGGCCGTCGCCACGCCGCAGCCGACGCCGCCCAGCTCCGGCATGCCAAAATGGCCATAGATAAAGATGTAGTTCACCGGAATGTTGACCAGTAAACCGATAAAGCCCATGACCATCCCGGGCTTGGTTTTCGCCAGCCCTTCACACTGGTTACGGGCGACCTGGAAGAACAGGTAGCCCGGCGCTCCCCACAGCAGCGCGCGAAGATAGCCAACCGCTTTCTCCGCCAGCAGCGGATCGATGTTGTGCATGGAGCTGATGATATACCCGGCATTCCACAGCACGATCATGATCAGCACCGAGACCAGCCCCGCCAGCCAGAAGCCCTGACGCACCTGCGGCGCGATACGCTCCCGCCGCCCGGAGCCATTGAGCTGCGCCACTACCGGGGTCAGCGCCAGCAGCAGCCCGTGGCCGAAGAGAATGGCCGGTAGCCAGATGGAGGTCCCGATGGCCACCGCGGCCATATCGGTGGCGCTGTAGCCGCCCGCCATCACGGTATCGACAAAACCCATCGCCGTCTGCGCCACTTGCGCAAGAATGACGGGTATAGCCAGAGCTAATAACTGACGCGCTTCAATGAAATACTTCTGCACGTGAACACCTTTGTATTGTTGTTTTTTTGAGACTAAAAAAGCCGCCGTAACTGGCAGCAAGGGGATAAAAATGAGGAAATTCCAGTCTATTGTAGCGAGGATTAGCCATTAAGCCAGTGAAAAAAGAGTCGAGGCACGAAGCGCGCTGGCAACCGCTCAGCCCTCCTGTTATTGTTCCCGATAGCGAAAACGGTAATGATACCGTCATGATTTTCAACAGGAGCCAAACATGTTTACTGGTATTGTTCAGGGAACCGCGAAAGTGGTCTCCATTGATGATAAACCCAATTTTCGCACCCACGTGGTGGAGCTGCCGGCGCATATGCTGGAGGGGCTCGAAACCGGGGCATCGGTAGCCAACAACGGCTGCTGCCTGACGGTGACCGACATCAACGGCGCGCGCATCAGCTTCGATCTGATGAAAGAGACGCTGCGGATTACCAACCTCGGCGATATTCAGGTCGGGGATGAAGTCAATGTCGAGCGGGCGGCGAAATTCAGTGATGAAATCGGCGGGCATTTGATGTCCGGCCATATTATGACCACGGCTGAAATCGTGAAGATCCTCACTTCCGAAAATAACCGTCAGATCTGGTTTAAAGTACAGGATCCGACGCTGATGAAATATATCCTTTATAAAGGATTCATCGGTATCGATGGCATCAGCCTGACGGTAGGCGAGGTGACGGCAACCCGATTCTGCGTGCATCTTATTCCGGAGACGCTGCAGCGGACCACACTGGGGGCGAAGAAGCTGGGCGACCGCGTCAATATCGAGATCGACCCGCAAACCCAGGCGGTTGTCGATACGGTTGAACGCGTGCTGGCGGCGAAAGAGGTCGCGGCTAAGGTCAGTGAAGCCTGACAAAAAATCCCCCGCCGGTGAGCGGGGGAGTGTTTTTTAACGGGCGACGCGCAGTCCGTGTTCAATCCCGCGCGAGAACACCACCTGCCAGAGCTGAATGTCGCGGGCGCGGAAGGCGCCGGCGCAGGCGTTCAGGTAATAACTGAACATGCGTTTGAAACGCTCAGAATAGTTATCGGCAATTTCCGGCCAGCTGGCGAGGAAACGCTCATACCAGGCCATCAGGGTGGTGTCATAATCGGCGCCGAAGTTGTGCCAGTCTTCCATCACAAAGTGCTTCTCGCTGGCATCGGCGATCTGCCGTACCGACGGCAGGCAGCCGTTAGGGAAGATATATTTATTGATCCACGGGTCAACGTTATGGTCGGTGACTTTGGAACCGATGGTGTGCAGTAAGAAGCGGCCGTTGGGTTTCAAATTACGATCGGCGACCTCAAAGTAGGTGGCGTAATTTTTGGGACCCACGTGTTCGAACATGCCGACGGAGACGATGCGGTCGAAGCTGTCGTGCAGATCGCGATAATCCTGAAGACGAATATCCACGTCAAGGCCATCGCAGCGCGCCTGGGCCATCTTTTGCTGTTCGGCGGAGATGGTCACGCCGACAACGCTCACCTGGTAATTCCGCGCCATATATTCGGCAAGACCGCCCCAGCCGCAGCCGATATCCAGCACTCGCATGCCTGGCTCGAGCTCCAGCTTACGGCAGATGAGATCCAGCTTATCCTGCTGCGCGGCTTCGAGGGTCTGCGCCTCTTTCCAGTACCCGCAGGAATATTGCATGTAGGGATCAAGCATCCGGCTGAAAAGATCGTTGCCGAGGTCATAGTGCTCTTTGCCGACGATCCAGGCGCGTTTTTTACTTTGCAGGTTAAACAGGCGAGCGCCTGCGATGCGGAGTGTGTCTTTGAAATGGTGAGGGAGTTGTTTTTCCAGCCCGGCGCGGAGCACTTTATGGAAGAATATATCCAGACGCTCGCAGTCCCACCAGCCGTCCATATAGCTTTCGCCTAAACCCAGCGACCCCTCCTGCAATACGCGTTTAAAAAAAAGAGGGTTTTTAATCCGCAGGTCTGACGGCGCGGAGCCATTGATTTCAATTCCCGCACGGCCCAACAATTCAGCTGCAATCCGGTACCAGTCATCATTTGGTACACTTACTTCTTCTATACACGATGAACTCATAGCTTCTCCATCACGCCCAAGTGATCAGAACCTTAAAACAGCGTAGACGCTTTTTTGGCTTTGTGAGAAATCTCACGGATAATCCGTGAAGTCGCTATCCGACGTAGAACAGAGGAAGGGAGATAACCCTTGCCGAAAGGCCTTCCATGGTGAAACGGAGGCATCCTGCATCCGTTAATCTGTTAAATATTTTTTATTTATGTGAACCCGGATCCAGTATAGGACGCTAAGTACTGGCTTTCAATAAAAATATCTTAGCGTGCTAACCACTGGTCCGGGCTCTGGCGACGGGCGTCAGGCGTGGGAAGAGTGGGCCGCCAGCGCTGGCGTCTGCTGCAGGCGATAACCCACTCCGGCTAACAAAATAGAGACCAGCATCACGCTGGTGGTGGTCAGCAGCGGCGTGGCGATCAGCGCGGAGACTAGCAGGCTGGTCAGGAAGCACAGGCCAAGCTGGAGGGTGTTCTGCAGCGCCGCCGCGCGGCCGGTTGCCTGCGGGAAAGGCTTCAGCGCCTGAGCGACCACGATGGGGTAGATCCCGCCGTTGACCACCGCCATCAGGCAGAACGGGATCATCAACGCCACCAGCGAGGCATGCGTTTGCAGACCCACCAGCCAGGTGGCGGCGACGCTGACGGCGAAGACCACCAGCAGCCACGGGAGCATCTGTTGCCCGGACCATTTTTGCAGCAGCGCGCGACAGCCATAGCCGCCCACCAGAAAAGCGATGGTCTGCGGGATATAGCTCAGGCCGATGGCGGTCGGGCCGTAGCCCATCTCATGAAGGATAAACGGCGAACCGGTAAGCCAGGCGAAGAAGCTGGCGGAGCAGGCGGCGTAGATCAGGACGTTGCCGCTGTATTCCCGGGAGCGCAGCAGCGCCAGAAAAGTGATTTTCTTTTCAGCCACTGTGGCCGACTTAGCGGCGGCCTTCAGGCGCAGGGCAGGCAGCATCAGCAGCAGAGTGATGGCAAACAAGGTGGCGAAGATGGCTTGCCACTCGAAGTGCACCAGCAGCCAGCTGCCCAGCAGCGGGGCCAGCGCAGGGGACAGTCCTACCAGCGGCATAATAGTGGCGAAGATGCGGTTGGTGCGCTGGGCGGGATAGTAATCGGTCACCATCGCCTGCCAGGTGACCGCCGCGGCGCAGACGCCAATCGCCTGCAGAAAACGCAGCGCCAGCATCAGCGTGGCGTTCTGCACCCACAGCATTCCCAGGCAGCCGACCGCGAAAATCGCCAGGCCGCTCAGCAGCACCGGTTTACGCCCGTAGCGGTCTGACAGCGGCCCCCAGAAGAGCTGGCCCAGCGCGAAGCCGGCGAGGAACAGGCTCAGGCTGGCGCTAATGGATGCGGCGGAGGTGTCGAGATCCTGCTGCATGGCGGCAAATGCCGGCAGGTACATATCGGTGGCCAGAAAGCCCAGCACGCTCAGGCCGGCCAGCCAGACTAAAAATCCTTTCCCAGGTTGTGACATAACGTTCTCATTTTTGGAGTACAGGTACGATGCCGCAGAGTGTAGGGAGTGCATTGTGGCTTGTGAAACGCTAATATTTGTCACATGCATTCAAAAATTTTGCAGGCAGAAAATGTGGTCTGAATACTCTCTGGAAGTGGTTGATGCCGTCGCCCGTAACGGCAGCTTTAGCGCGGCGGCGCAGGAGCTCCATCGGGTGCCTTCCGCCGTCAGCTATACCGTGCGTCAGCTCGAAGAGTGGCTGGCCGTCCCGTTGTTTGAGCGCCGTCATCGTGATGTGGAGCTGACCCCCGCCGGGGTCTGGTTTTTACAGGAAGGGCGCTCTGTTATCAAAAAAATGCAGATCACCCGCCAGCAGTGCCAGCAAATTGCCAACGGCTGGCGCGGGCAGTTGTCGATCGCGGTGGACGATATCGTGAAACCCGCGCGGATGCGCCAGATGATCGTGGATTTCTATCGCCATTTTCCCGACGTCGAGCTGATCGTTTTTCAGGAAGTGTTCAATGGGGTATGGGATGCGCTGGCCGACGGCCGCGTGGAGCTGGCGATTGGCGCAACGCGCTCTATTCCGGTCGGGGGCCGCTATGCGTTCCGCGATATGGGGATGCTGAGCTGGGACTGCGTGGTGGCGAGCGATCACCCGCTGGCGAAGATGTCGGGTCCGCTGAGCGACGATGTCCTGCGCAACTGGCCGTCGCTGGTGCGGGAGGATACCTCGCGTTCGTTGCCCAAACGGACAACGTGGCTGCTGGATAACCAGAAGAGGGTGGTGGTCCCCGACTGGGAATCGTCGGCAACCTGTCTGTCGGCAGGGCTCTGCGTCGGCATGGTGCCAAGCCATTTCGCCCGGCCATGGGTGGATCGCGGCGAGTGGACCGCGCTGGCGCTGGAAAATCCGTTTCCGGATGCGGCCTGCTGTCTGACCTGGCAGCAGAATGATGCTTCGCCGGCGTTAAACTGGATGCTGGACTACCTGGGGGACAGCGACACGCTGAATCGGGAGTGGCTGCGGGCGCCGGAGTGATCCGCGCCCGCCAGTGCTTTAGCGACGATAGTCGACAAACGGGCCATCCGCCACCGAGCGGCGTTCGACCAGCCGAGGGTGCACTTCAATAGACTGCGACTCTTCGCGCTTGTTGACGATACGATCCAACAGCATATTGAACGCGGCTTCACCCAGCGAATCTTTCGGCTGATGAATGGTGGTTAACGCCGGGCTGAAATAGCGGGCGTTGCGCACATTATCATAACCGATCAGCGAAATGTCCTGCGGCACGCGCAGCCCCATTTCATCCGCGGCGCAGATAGCGCCCATCGCCATAATGTCGCCGCCGCAGAAGACCGCCGTTGGACGGTGTTGTTGGCTCAGGATCTGCTGCATGGCGCGGTAGCCGGACTCCGGCTCGAAGTCGCCCTGTACAATCCAGTTTTCCGGCACGCTGATATGCGCCTCTTTCATCGCCTGCATGAAGCCGGCCAGTCGCCCCGCGCCGGTGTTGCGCTCCAGCGGGCCCGGGATCACGCCGATTTCGCGGTGACCGCGTTCAATCAGGTAACGTCCGGCGATATACCCGCCCTGGAAGGCGTTATCGATTACCGCATCGGTAAAGTCGGCTTTTGCTTCGCCCCAGTCCATCACCACCATCGGAATATGGCGATACTCTTCCAGCATGCTCAGGACGGAATCAGGGTATTCGGAACACATCACCAGCAGACCGTCGACGCGTTTTTGCGCCATCATCGACAGATAGGCCCGCTGTTTTTCCGGGTCGTTCCAGGCGTTGCCGAGAATCAGGGTATAGCCCTTCTGGAAGCAGCTCTTTTCAACGGACTCAATGATTTCAGCGAAATAGGCGGCTTCGCTACTGGTCGCCAGCAGGCCAATCGATTTTGTATGATTGACTTTCAGGCTGCGGGCCACGGCGCTCGGCGAGTAGTGCAGCTCTTTGATCGCCGCCCATACCGCATTGCGCGTCTCTTCGGCAACGAAACGGGTTTTGTTAATTACATGTGATACAGTTGTAGTGGAAACGTTTGCGCGCTTCGCTACATCTTTAATAGTTGCCATTACATCTCACTCCATGCCTTGACCTGATCGCCTGATCATCGATACGTAAACGTTTGCCTACACACACGCTGAATACAATTTTCAACATTGCATCACGTCGGGAAAACGACACAGAACGACAGGAAGGGGTCAATGGCCGATACGCTTTTAAATTAGCGTGGGATTTTGTCCGATCTTGGGGCAAAGTGGAAGAGCAAAAATGTGCATCGCCCTAAATCCCGGAAGATTTTTGCGATTTTTTGTGCAAAAATGAGCAAGCTCACTTTTGGTGTGGGGATAACAAGAGGGAAAAATGATGGATACCAATTTAAAGTTTTCGCTGATCACCACGATTATTGCCCTCGGCGTGATCGTCGCATTCAGCCTGACCGCCATACTGCACTAATGTTCCGATGAGGGAGGAGCGCGGCCTCCTCCCCGTATCCCGCCATTATTATCAATTCTGCAAAAATCTTTTGTCATTTCGTTCACTTTTGTTTTTTTGTGATTGATGTCATGCTTTTGGCTTCTGATGTTACGCCGTCCTCCCTGACGGTCTGATGGAGTCATTGAATGAAAATCAACTTTCCTTTACTCGCGCTGGCGATCGGCGCCTTTGGCATCGGGACCACCGAGTTCTCCCCGATGGGATTGCTGCCGGTGATTGCCAAGGGCGTGGACGTCTCGATACCGGTAGCGGGAATGCTGATCAGTGCGTATGCCATCGGCGTCATGGTCGGCGCGCCGCTGATGACCCTGCTGCTGTCCCATCGCGCCCGACGCAATGCGCTGATTTTTCTGATGGGGATCTTCACCGTCGGCAACCTGCTGTCATCCATTGCGCCGGATTACACCACGCTGCTGCTGTCGCGCATTATTACCAGCCTCAACCACGGCGCCTTTTTTGGCCTGGGGTCGGTGGTGGCGGCCAGCGTGGTACCCAAGCACAAGCAGGCCAGCGCGGTGGCCACCATGTTTATGGGCCTCACCATCGCTAATATCGGCGGCGTGCCTGCCGCGACCTGGCTTGGAGAAACCATCGGCTGGCGGATGTCCTTCCTCGCCACCGCGGGGTTAGGCCTGCTGGCGATGGTGAGCCTGTGGTTCTCCCTGCCGAAGGGCAGCGCGGGCGAACGGCCGGATGTCAAACAAGAGCTTTCGGTCCTGTTACGGCCGCAGGTGCTTTCTGCCTTACTGACCACCGTGCTGGGCGCCGGGGCGATGTTTACGCTGTATACCTACATTTCGCCGGTACTGAATTCGCTGACCCATGCTTCATCGCTGTTTATCACCGCGATGCTGGTGCTGATTGGAGTTGGTTTTTCGCTGGGCAACTATCTGGGCGGCAAATTCGCCGACCGGTCGGTCTCCCGCACGCTGAAAGGCTTTCTGCTGCTGCTGATGGCGATCATGCTGGCGATACCGCTGCTGGCGCAATCCCAGGCGGGTGCGGCCATCAGTATGATCGTCTGGGGCGCAGCCACCTTTGCGGTAGTGCCGCCGCTGCAGATGCGAGTGATGCGCGTGGCGCATGAGGCGCCGGGTCTCTCTTCTTCGGTGAATATCGGGGCGTTCAACCTGGGCAACGCGCTGGGCGCCGCCGCCGGCGGAGCGGTGATCTCCGGCGGACTGGGATATGCGTTTGTGCCGGTGATGGGCGCGATTATTGCCGGTCTGGCGCTGCTGCTGGTCTGGTTTAGCGGACGAGCGCAGCCGGAGGAGGCCTTTGCCAGCCAGTCATAAACGGTGGGGAAGGGTGTAAAAAAAAACCGCAGCAGGGGTCACTCTGCTGCGGTTTGTCGTTTATGCGGCCAGGTTAGCGGCAACAAACTTCCAGTTAACCAGCGCCCAGAAGTGGTCCAGATAGCTTGGACGGGCGTTGCGGTAGTCGATGTAGTAAGCATGTTCCCAGACGTCAACGGTCAGCAGCGGCTTCGCGTCGGTGGTCAACGGGGTACCCGCGTTGCTGGTGGAGACGATAGCCAGGCTGCCGTCGGCATTTTTAACCAGCCAGGTCCAGCCAGCGCCAAAGTTTTTCGCCGCGGCGTCGGTAAATTTGGCCTTAAACTCTGCGAAGCTGCCGAAGGATTTGGCAATCGCGGCCGCCAGCTCGCCTTCCGGTTCGCCGCCGGCGTTCGGCGCCAGGCAGTTCCAGTAGAAGGTGTGGTTCCAGACCTGCGCCGCGTTGTTGAAAACGCCGCCTTCAGAGGTGCGCACGATCTCTTCGAGCGATTGACCTTCGAACGCGGTGCCTTTGATCAGGTTGTTGAGGTTAGTGACATACGCCTGGTGGTGTTTACCGTAGTGGTATTCCAGGGTTTCTGCGGAAATGTGCGGCGCCAGGGCGTCTTTTGCATATGGTAATGCAGGTAATTCAAACGACATTGCTACTCTCCTTATAACTTTTTTGTTTTATCTCACATTGACAAGATGAGGTTTTCACCTGAATCGCGTTCTGACCGCCCGACGCTGTCGCGTCCCGGGCCTGTTATTGTATTGAGAATGTTAACATTTGCCGCAGGCAGTGAAAAGCCTTACAACGATAAAGGCTATTATCGCCGGCGCAACTGCCGAAGGCTTAACCGTTTTCTGCGGAGCGGCGCGTTAAGACGCCCGCAGATGTTGCAAAAATGTATAAGTAAAAGGAGGCTGGGTCTCCAGCCTCTCGCCGCGATGGTTAATTTCTCAGCAGGCCATCTGAAGACCCCCGCAGCGCAAACGACTGAGTGAAAATAATCATTTTAAATCAAATGATTAATGACGATATGCTTTCAGGTAATCGCCGCTATGCCAATAATTCATTGTCTATTTTGATATTTGTATGACAAATATAGCCGCCGGCAGCAATTTCCACAGGATGGCTACGATGGCAAAAACAGATGAAGTGGTAAGCCCGAAAATGATCCCGGTCGTGCAGGGGATCGTTGACTGGATCGAAGCACATATTTTTGACACCCTGCCGGTGAGCGCGATAGCGCAAAAGTCCGGCTACTCGCACTGGTATTTCCAGCGGCAATTCGCCATGGTGACCGGCTGCACGCTGGCGAGCTACGTCAGCCGCCGGAAGATGACCATCGCGACAATCTACTTAACGCAGACCGAGGCCTCCATGCAGAGTATTTCCCAACGTCTGGGGTACGACGGGCAGGCGGCGTTCTGCCGCACCTTTCACCGTCACTTTGGCATGTCGCCCACCCGCTATCGTCGGGAAGCGCCGGTCACAGAGGCGAATATGCAGTTTCCCCTGACGGTGGGGGCGGAGAACGCGCAGGTGAAGAGGGCTGCCGCCGTAGCGGCAGACCGGGATCAGCGAATGGTTTTCGGGGTCATGACGCGACGGGCGCCGACGTAATGACGTACCCAGTAATCTTCGCTCAGGGAGGTGATTTGAATATCGCGCCCCGTGCGCGGGGACTGAATGAATTTCCCGTTGCCTACGTAAACGCCAACGTGGTCGGCAGTGCCGCGTCCGCGGGTGCGGAAGAAGACCAGGTCGCCGCTCTGCAGTTCGTCACGATCGACCGGACGCGCATCGCGCAGGTGGTACATTTCATTGGCGGTACGCGGGATATGAATCTTGACCAGGTCTTTGTAGGCGTAATAGACCAGCCCGCTGCAGTCGAACCCGGTGCGCGGCGAGGTGCCGCCCCAGCGATACGGTTTACCCAGCTGGCCCATCAGTTTGTTCATGGCGGTACTCTGCGCTTTTTGCACCCGGACTTTATGCGCGTCGGCGATCGTCAGATTCGCTTCGCTGGCCTCGGGTTTACAGCGTTTTTTATAGCCCTTACGCACCACGCATTTGCTTTTGACGCTGTTCAGCGCCAGGGTCGGCTCGGCGCTGGCGGCCACCGTTTTTGCGCACTGCTTTTTATACCCTTTACGCAGCACGCATTTTTTCGTGGCGCCGGCGGCCTGACGATGAAGCGCGGTTTGGCTTGCTGTGGTAGAGCGGGTAGGGAGCCGGGTGCTCGAGGATTTTTTACTGGTGGTTTTAGCGGTGGTTTTACTTTTTTGACTGGTTGCTTTTTTCTTGCGCTCTGAGCCGCTTTTCGCGGGCAACGCCTTTGGCGAGGCGGAGGCGTGCGTATGCCCTGAAGCCTGAGCCAGTGGCGTGAATGAGATAGATGTGAACAGTAATGCACAGAGCGATATCGCGATTTTGTTTAGCCGCGCCACTGAGCAATCCCCTGATTAATTACAGACATGTACAAATGCCTGACGATGAATGACAAACCGGAACGATTCTAAAGCATAAAAACCCGGAAAGTTAATATTCTTTTGTATCAAAAATGTCGATTGGTTAACGATTGCAAGAAAACGCGTCAGACATTGACCGCCTCGCACAGAAAATGCGCAACGCGCGCCTGCCCGTGACGGCAAAATGATATTTTTAAGGCAACTTCGCGCAACAGAAGATAAAATATGAATAGTGAAAAAAATGTTATTATCGGTCCTGCCCTCGGGACGCTACAATGACAAGTTACTGCCGTAGAAAGAAGTTTAAGGAAGCACGACAATGAGCTCGACTTTAGAAAAGATCCAACGCCAAATCGCTGAAAACCCGATCCTGCTGTACATGAAAGGTTCGCCGAAGCTGCCAAGCTGCGGTTTCTCCGCTCAGGCCGTTCAGGCGCTGTCCGCCTGTGGCGAACGTTTTGCTTACGTTGATATCCTGCAGAACCCGGATATCCGCGCCGAGCTGCCAAAATATGCCAACTGGCCGACCTTCCCGCAGCTGTGGGTGGACGGTGAACTGGTGGGCGGCTGCGATATCGTCATCGAGATGTACCAGCGCGGTGAACTGCAGCAGCTGATCAAAGAGACAGCGGCGAAATACCACACTGACGAGCCGAAAGCGGAATAATTACCGCGGTCAGTAAAAAAGCGACTTCCTGGAAGTCGCTTTTTTTATCACTCCGGCGTCGCCACCGGCAGCGGCCAGCCGCCCAGACGCTTCCAGCGGTTCACTATCTCGCAAAACAGCTGTGCCGTCTGCTCGGTATCGTAGAGGGCGGAGTGGGCTTGCGCGCCGTCGAACGGCATACCCGCGGCAATACAAGCTTTCGACAATACCGTCTGGCCCAGCGCCAGCCCGCTCAGCGCGGCGGTGTCGAAGGTGACAAACGGATGGAACGGGTTGCGTTTTAGCCCCGCCCGTTCGGCGGCGGTCATGGTGAAGCTGTGGTCAAATGTGGCGTTGTGCGCCACCATGATAGCCCGACTGCAGTCGCTCTCTTTCATCCCTTTGCGTACCATTTTGAAGATGGCATGCAGAGCGTCGTATTCGCTAACGGCGCCGCGCTCAGGATCGTGCGGGTTAATCCCGTTAAAGGCCAGCGCTTCGGGCTGAAGATTGGCGCCCTCGAAAGGTTCAACATGGAAATGCAGCGTTTCATCGGGCATCAGCCAGCCTTGCTCATCCATCTTCAACGTAATGGCGGCGATCTCCAGCAGGGCGTCGGTTTTGGCATTAAATCCTGCGGTTTCAACATCAATCACCACTGGATAAAAACCGCGGAAACGGTCGCACAGACCATTCAGTTGAGCGTTCTCGGACATCAGATTCTCTTAGCTGGAAAAAAGTAGCGCGCATTATGGCAAATTTTGCCACGGCTTGCAGCAGGCAGGGGTGAAAACAACGGGCGCCGCAGCGCCCGGGCGAACGAGGATAATGAAGTCGCTATGGTCGGGGGGTTAGTTGCCCAGCCCTTTGCCGGCGTCTTTCTCTTCAATCAGCTCGATTTTGTAACCGTCAGGATCTTCCACGAAGGCGATAACGGTGCTGCCGCCTTTTACCGGCCCGGCTTCGCGGGTAACGTTGCCCCCGTTCTGGCGGATCCGCTCGCAGGCTTCGGCGGCGTTGTCGACGCTCAGCGCGATGTGACCGTAGGCGGTGCCCAGCTCATAGCTGTCCACGCCCCAGTTGTAGGTCAGTTCGATCACCGCGGTATCGCTCTCTTCGCCGTAGCCGACGAAGGCGAGGGAGTATTTGTACTCCGGGTTTTCGCTGGTGCGCAGCAGCTTCATGCCCAAAACATTGGTATAGAAGTCGATAGAACGTTGCAGGTCGCCAACGCGCAGCATGGTGTGGAGTAAGCGCATAATGTCCCCTATGCAGTTTATTTGATAGATCAGAGCCTTGAGTATAGCGGCGATACGTCGCCGCTATCAATGGAGGGATTACAGCGTAGGATAATCGGTGTAGCCTTCCGCGCCGCCGCCGTAGAAGGACTCCGGGCGCTGCGGGTTGAGCGCCGCTTTTTTCTGCAGGCGGGCCACCAGATCCGGGTTGGCGATGTAATCGCGGCCAAAGGCCACGGCATCAATCAGCCCTTTGCTGATCAGGTCGTTGGCTTTTTCAACGGTGTAGGCGCCAGCGCCAATGATCACGCCCGGGAAGCGGTCGCGAACTTTCTGACGGAAGGCTTCGCTGTACGGCTTGCCGCCCGCCCAGTCCGGCTCGGACATGTGCAGATAGGCGATACCGCGTTTCGCCAGCTCGCTAATCAGATACAGCGCGTCTTCTTCTTCGTTCGGGCCATTATCCACATTCTGGAAGCTGCCAATCGGCGACACGCGGATCCCAATCCGGTCGGCGCTCCACTCTTTGCTCACGGCGTCAACCACCTCCAGCACCAGACGGGCGCGGTTTTCCACGCTGCCGCCATACTGGTCGGTACGCTGGTTTGCCGACGGCGAGAGGAACTGGTGCAGCAGATAGCCGTGAGCCGAGTGCAGTTCAACCAGATCGAAACCGGCGTCACGGGCATTGCCCACCGCCTGACGGAAATCATCGATGATCCCCGGGATCTCTTCGGTTTCCAGAGCGCGAGGCATCGAGGTGTCGGCGCGGATGGCGTGGCCGTTTTCGTCGCGCAGCGAGGTGCGGGTGCCGGCGCTCAGCGCAGACGGCGCTACCGGAGCGGCGCCGCCGGGCTGCAGGCTGCTATGGGAAATTCGCCCGGTATGCCACAGCTGCACGGCGATATGGCCGTTTTCCGCGTGAACGCCGGCGGTGATTTTCTGCCAGGCGGCGATCTGCTCCGGGCTGTGCAGCCCTGGCGCGCCGGCATAGCCTTTGGCCTGGGCGGAAATCTGCGTCGCTTCGCTGATGATCAGCCCGGAGCTGGCGCGCTGACGGTAATATTCGCCCATCAGCGGGGTAGGGATATCGCCCGGCTCGATGCTGCGCAGACGCGTCAATGGAGCCATAAATACGCGATTAGGGACGGTGACGGCACCGACTTTCAACGGGGTGAATAATTTTGATTCCGACATAATGACTCCTGAGTAGACCGGTCGTCTAGGAACTGATGAAATAAAAACGCCTGTTAAACAGCAGGCGCCGCAATAATCTGTTTCGCGTGGGCAAGGGCGCTCTCCAGCGGCGTTGCGCTACGCGTTATTTTGGCCTGCAGGTTGGCGCCGAGCCACAGGGAATAGAGCACCTGCGACAGGGTCATGGCCTCGCCGTCAAATGTCAGACTGCCTTCCTGGCGTCCTTTCTCCAGCGCGTCGCCCAGCAGGGCGATGATCTGGCTGGCGCCGTGGTTCATGGCGGTGCGCATGTCTTCCGACAGATCGCAGACCTCTGCCGACAGCTTGACGGTAAGACACCCGCTAATAATTCCCTGCTGGTAAAACTGATTCAGCGTGTGCTGATAGTAGGCCAGCAGCCGATCGCGATAGTTGCCGTCGCCATGGGCGAAGTGCTCGACCAGGCGCTGCAGATATCCGGCGAAATGGTTTTCCAGCAAGGCGACGCCGAAGGCTTCTTTAGAGCGAAAGTAATGATAGAAAGAGCCCTTGGGCACTTCCGCCGTCTTCAGGAGTTCGCTCAAGCCCATGCCGGTAAAGCCGCGATGCATGCAAAGCCGCTCGCCGGTGGCCAGAATATGTTCTCGGGTATCGCAATCGCTGTGTCTGTTCATGGGGCACACTGTAGTAGACCGATTGGTCTAATGCAAGACCCGGCGCAAAAATGTTAGCTGGCGCAGCACGTAGTGAACAAAATTTGCGTCAGCGCGGGGAAACGTCTTCAATGAAAGGAGATGAGGGGACAGGAGGCGTGTGGTGGCAGAGCAGTTAGAATTCTTCCCGGTGCAGAGCCCGTGCCGGGGAATTTGTCAGACCGATGAGCGCGGCTACTGTCGCGGCTGTTTCCGTAGCCGTGAGGAACGTTTTAACTGGCAAACGATGAGCGATGCGCAGAAACAGGAGGTATTGCGTCTGTGCCGTCAACGCCTGCTGCGCAAAATCCGCGCAAACAGGCCAGAGGCGGCGGAAGAACCGCAGCAACCCTCACTGTTTTAAGCCAAAAATTACGTATACTCAGAGCACTTTTTTATTGAGGAAGCGGTTATGGTTCAGCGTATTGCTATGGCTCCCCAGGGGCCGGAATTTTCGCGTTTTGTGATGGGCTACTGGCGTCTGATGGACTGGAAAATGTCGCCAGGCGAGCTGGTCGGCTTTATCGAACAGCATCTCGATTTAGGCATTACCACCGTCGATCACGCCGATATCTATGGTGATTACCAGTGCGAGTCCGCTTTTGGTGAAGCCCTGAAGCTGGCGCCGCATCTGCGTAGCCGAATGGAAATTGTCAGCAAATGCGGCATTGCCACCCGGGCGCGCGCTGAAAACACCATCGGTCACTACATTACCGACCGGGACCACATCGTGCTCAGCGCTGAGCAATCGCTGCGTAATCTGGCGACGGACCATCTCGATCTGCTGCTGATCCACCGGCCGGATCCGCTGATGGACGCGGACGAGGTGGCTGAAGCCTTCCTCGCGCTGCATCACAGCGGCAAAGTACGTCATTTCGGCGTCTCGAACTTTACCCCTGCCCAGTTCACCCTCCTGCAGTCGCGCCTGCCGTTTACGCTTGCTACCAACCAGGTGGAGATCTCGCCGGTTCATCAGCCGTTGCTGCTCGACGGCACCCTCGATCAGCTGCAGCAGCTGCGTATTCGCCCGATGGCCTGGTCCTGCCTCGGCGGCGGCCGCCTGTTTAATGAAGAGGGCTTTCAGCCGCTGCGCGACGAGCTGGCCCAGGTGGCCCACGAGCTTAACGCCGACAGCATCGAGCAGGTAGTTTATGCCTGGGTGCTGCGCCTGCCATCGCAACCGCTGCCGATTATCGGCTCGGGCAAAATTGAGCGCGTGCGCTCGGCGATTGTGGCTGAAAAGCTGAGTATGACCCGCCAGCAGTGGTTCCGTATCCGCAAAGCCGCGCTCGGTTACGACGTGCCATAACCGGCATTTCGCCTCCGGAAACCTGTTCCTGGTTTACACTTAACAGGGAGACAGCCATCCGGAGGTGTTATGCAACGATGTATTCTCGCTATCCTTTCCCTCGCATTTTGCGCTGGCGCGCAGGCCGTCAGTGAAGATGTGCAACTTAATCTCGTGACCAGCCAGGGCGTTGGTCAATCCATCGGCAGTGTAAAAATCACCGAAACCGACCGCGGACTCGAATTTGCTCCCGATCTGCGAGCGTTACCGCCGGGCAAGCACGGCTTTCATATCCATGCTGAAGGCAGCTGCCAGCCGGCGATGAAAGAGGGCAAAGCCGTGGCCGCCGGAGCGGCGGGCGGACATTACGATCCGCAACATACCGGTAAACATGAAGGGCCGCTGGGCACCGGACATCTTGGCGATTTGCCCCTGCTGGTGGTCAACGACGCGGGCGTGGCTGACCAGCCGATTATCGCTCCGCGTCTGAAAACGCTGGCGGAAGTGAAAGGCAAAGCGCTGATGGTTCATGTCGGCGGCGATAATATGGCCGACAGTCCGCAGCCGCTGGGCGGCGGCGGCGAACGGTTTGCCTGCGGGGTGATTAAGTAAGCTTTTCGCCAATCGTTCCGGCGACCGGAGCCTGTTCCAGCTGCGATAGCGCGCAATACAATCGCCAGATCGCGGCGGCCAGCTCCCGGGCCGCCGGCTGATGATGGTGGTTCAGAACCTCGCAGATCCGCAGCAGCTCCTGCAGCGTGGTGGCCAGCGGCCGCTGCTGCACGCCGCGCTCGCTCATGACATCGCGCAGCAGGTTGATACACAGATCGCGCACCTGGGCGAGCGGATCGGAGCGGGTTTCCCACTCACGAAGCTGCCAGACCACGTGGGAGCAGTTCAGCAAGACCACCCCCCAGCGCAGTAGCCAGCGGCGGGCCAGCGCATCCTGGCTCTGACTGAGCTGGCTGACGTGGTGATATACCAGCGATTCAAATTCGTGCTCGCTGTGCTGGGGGCGGCGGCTGAGCTGATCGACAAAGTGACGCCGTAACGCTCTGATGTGCCGTCGCCCTTTGCGGGCGTCCGAGCCGGGACTGAGCACCGCAAAAGCCAGCCACGCAAAGCCCACGCCGACAATCTTGCTTAAATTGTCATTGAAAAAGGCCGCATAGTCGTACACCGGTGGGTTGGTGACGGAGATAAACGAGCCCATAAAGACGATAAGCTGCCCCCACAGGCCGGCAAATTTTGGCCACTGCAGCTTGAGTAACTGCATAGTGGTCAGCAACGGGAACAGAAACAGCAGGAACTGCCACAGGTCGGTGATCTGCACCATCAGGCCAAATTTCACCACAAAACTGAACACCGACAGCAGGACCAGGGTCTGCATCAGCAGGGTTAGCGAGCGAAACGGCGAGGCCGACACCGAGTAGAGTACGCAGCAGATGGAGGCCAGGGTCAGGGCCGCCGCGCAGCTGGTCCACTGGGTACTGATCCCCCACGCGCCTATCGCCACCAGGGCGCAAAAGGTACGAATGCCGTTGAGCAGGGCTTCCGCCTGGTCCGTGTGGCGGGTCAGCGCGGGTGCGGAAGGAACATTGAACTCGGCGATCGCTGAGGCATTTTCAACCCGGCGGATCCAGCGGCTGCTTTCCAGATAAATGCGACAGAAATAGCGTAACCGCGCCCAGAAGGCGAGGTGGCGGTAATCCGCGCCCGGCGGCGGCGCCAGCGGCGCCAGAATGCGGGCGACGTGATAGCTGTCAGCATGGGCGGTGGCGAGCTCCGCAAGCAACGACTCCAGCACCTGGCGGGTATTGGCCGGGGCGTCAGGCCAGTTCAGCAGCATACGCCGCAGGCTGGAAATGACGCTGGTCATTCGGAGCTGTTGGTGCAGCAGGTAGTTCAGCAGGGGATTCTGCCGACGGAAGCGGTAGTGGCTCCAGAAGGCCTGGATGCGCAGCAGGTTCATGGTCAGGATCTGGCCAATTACGCTTTCATGGGCGGTGCGGATAGCATCCGTCGTTTCCGGTACCCACAGCAGACTGGCGTGCTCCAGCAGGCGGGCGTGCATGGTTTTCAGAGCCGTCAGCAGGTTGCTGCCATCGGAGGTGCTGGGCAGGATCATCATCATCAACCCGCCGCACAGGATCCCGACGATGACTTCGCAGACGCGCGACTGGGCAATCACCCATAGCTCGTAGCTGTCGCTGATATTAATCACCGGGAAGGCGATGATGGCGCAGGTATAGCCCGCCAGCTGAAAGGCGTAGGCCACGTTGTTGGTGAACAGGGCGCAGGCCCAGGTGCAGAGCGCCAGCCAGCCGGAGATACTGAACAGGAACAGCCAGGGATCGTTGAGCGTATGGCCCGCCAGCAGCAGGGCGGCGCAGGCGCCGAGCAGGCTGCCGGCAATGCGGCCGAAACTTTTACTGATCACCCCGCCGACGGTGGGAAAGCTGACCACCGCCGCGGAGGTCATCGCCCAGTAGGGCTCATCCAGATCCAGCGCGTAGGCGATGCTCAGCGCAAGACACATGGCGATGCCGTTACGCAGCGCGTATCGCCACTGCGGTCGGGTGGCTTTAACCCAGGGCAGCGTGCGCCATGACAGGGTCTGCAGATTCATCACTGTCCGCCGATCGAGACGGTGCAGGTGGTGCCGGAGACCAGAGTGACATCGGCCGGCAAGCTATCAAAGGCAATCCGCACCGGGACGCGCTGGGCGAGGCGGACCCAGGGGATATTCGGTTTGATATTGGCCACCAGCCCGGTTCCCTGTTCCACGCTCTGGTCAACAATCGCGCGACCGATGCTGGCGACATGCCCCTGCAGCGTCTGCTGATTGCTGTAGAGAATGATTTGCGCCGGATCGCCGATGCGAATATGGCGCAGTTTGGTCTCTTCAAAGTAGCCCAGCACATAGAACGAATGGCTGTCCACCAGGGCAAAGACCGGATGGCCGGTGGTGGCGTAATCGCCGACCCGGGTGGAGAGGTTAGTCACCCAGCCGTCCACCGGCGCTTTGACTACCGTCTGGCTGAGCTGCCACTGCGCATGCTTTAGCGCCGCCTCGGTGACACCGACTCCCGCTCTGGCGGCCGCCAGGGTGGTGGTGGCGGTATTCAGGGCGGTATTGGCGTTTTCAAGGTCTTCAGCCGAGATGGCATTCTGCGACAGGTTTCTGCGACGGCGGGCCTCGCTGGCGGCTTTGCTTTGCTCCGCCTGCGCTTTCGCCACCTCAGCTTGCGCTTTCGCCAGCTGCGCCTGTGCGTTCAGCACCGCAATGCGGTAGGGGGTGTCGTCGATGGTAAACAAGACTTCACCGGCCTTGACTCGCTGGTTATCGGCCACGTTAAGCTGCAGAATACTGCCGGAGACCTGAGGGGTGATCCCGACCTGCTCGGCGCGCACTTTCCCGTCGCGGGTCCAGGGGGACTGAGTGTAGAAATTCCATAACAACCACGCGGCAACTAGTGCGATGGCCGCCACCAACAGCGTTGACAAATATTTTAATTTTTTCATAGCAGGTAGATCACCAGGCAATCAATAACAGCAGGGCCAGACAGACCGCGAGCGCGAACAGGGAGAGATCCATCAGCAGGGGATGCCAGATGTCGCCCGCATACATCCAGTCACGCAGCTGGCGATGTAAAAACAGCCAGATAAAGAAGCCCAGCAAGACGGCTTTGAACAACGGAGGGAAATAGACGGATGCGCCGAACATCAGGTCCTGCAGCGGCAATCCGGATGAATTAAGACTCAGTTTCACAAGCAAAAATCCTTTGCCATAACAGGGATAACCTCAGGACGTGCTACTCTTTAACAGTGTAAATCATTGTTTTGGTTTTTGTTGAATCAAGTAATTCATTTGTTTTGATTATTCAAATGCTGCACACTATTCTAAAATCAGTATAATAACTTAGCAAGCTAATTATAAGGAGATGAAATTGGAATCGCCACTTGGTTCTGATCTGGCACGTTTAGTTCGCGTCTGGCGCGCGCTAATCGACCATCGCCTGAAACCTCTGGAGTTAACGCAGACCCACTGGGTCACGCTGCATAACATCCACCAGCTGCCGCCTGAGCAGTCGCAGATCCAGCTGGCGAAAGCCATCGGTATTGAACAACCGTCGCTGGTGCGTACGCTCGATCAGCTGGAGGAGAAAGGGCTTATTTCTCGCCAGACCTGCGCAAGCGATCGGCGGGCCAAACGCATCAAGTTGACTGAAAAAGCCGAACCGCTGATCAATGAGATGGAAGAGGTGATAGGCAAGACCCGCGATGAAATCCTCTCGGGGGTCTCGAAGCAGGAAGTGGAGACGTTGCTCCACTTAATTCGTAAACTTGAACAAAATATCCTCGATCTCCAGGCAAAAGATTAATCCTTTTGCGGCCCGGGCTATCCCGGGCCTTTTTTTACCCGCCCTGGCGTCGCCAGATCACCACCCGGTTACGTCCGCTGTTTTTTGCTTCATACATGGCTTCGTCCGCACGCTGGACGCACTCCTCCGCCGTCACACTTCTGTCATGGGTGGTATACACCCCCATGCTGATGGTCATCCGCTCTGGCAGAGCGGTCTGCTCGGCGCTGACCGCCAGACGGATGCGCTCGGCGATCGCCTGCGCCTCGTTCTCTGAGGTGTTGACCAGCAGCAGGGCAAACTCCTCACCGCCGATGCGGGCGGCGACATCATCCTTGCGCGAATGGCTGTCCAGCACCGAGGCGGCAAATTGGATCACCTTGTCGCCGGCGATGTGGCCGTAGTTATCGTTGATGCGTTTGAAATGGTCGAGGTCGCTGATAATCACCGACAGCGGATGCTGGGCCTTCACCTTCGCCAGCTGCTGGTTTAGGGTGTCATAGAAGAAGCTGCGGTTATAGAGGCGGGTCAGCGGGTCGCGGATCGAATTCTGGTAGGAGTTGACATACTTGTGGTTAGACTCCCGATAGAGGATAAAGACGTCGACCAGCAGCACCAGGATCAGGAACAGGGTGCACAGCGTTTCAAAAAAACGCGCCTGATACCAGGCCTGATCGAGTTCCCCAACGGTAGAGAGTAGCCGGAAGAGGGTGAACAAATATGCGCTGCAAAAAAAAGCGCCGCTATACCAGAAAATATTGCGCAGTTTGCTCAAGCAAATTATTAATATTAGCGTGATAAACCAGACTGCTATCAGCAGCCAGCTGATAATACTTTGCCACAGTGGGGTGAAAGTATGATTCAGGTCGTCGATAAAATTGATGCTCAGCTTCGGCGAGTGGCTGGAGTACAGCCATGATAAAAAAATAATGGTTAATGTAAGAACAATGCATGCCGCGAAAGTCATTACATGAGCTTTCCAGGAATGCATGATGCGCCGGCGGAAGTAATACAAAATAATTGATGACATGAATAAGACGGCCATCATTATATTGCGAAAGAAATAATATATGACGGCGTCGTTTTGTTTCACCACCGGAGAGGGATTGCAGCTGAGCCAGTCCGGATAGCTGCTGAGCGTGCCCAGCATCAGCAACGCCGAACAGGCAAAGGCGAAAGCGACAGGGGTCAGATACAAGCGACGCTTGCTGCTCCAGTATTTCATGCCCATAAAACAGGCAATAGTGATATGAAACACCATCAGAAAACTGGTCAGCAGAGGAAATAGTGTAGATGAAGTGCTGTTGAATCTGGTGTGAAAAAAGTCCATCAACCCGGTCATGCCGACCCCGGCCAGTAAACAAATACAAATATAAACGATAAGACGTTTAACGACATGATTCATGTGTTTGGGCATAGACAATATTCCACAGGGAAAAGCAAGGGCAACGATATTGCGTCGACATAAAAAGAGTAATGTGCAGAAGAGTAGTCGGGGATGACTGATAAAATATTGCGCAGGCGCAATGATTAATGCAATTCAAAAATTAAGATGTCTGAATGCTAATGCGAAGCTATTAGGGTGTAATAAATTCAGAGGAAAAATACGATGCGGCATAACTGGCCGCATCGTCAGAGGGATTATCGAGGAGAGACGGTGACCTGGCTGCCGCTGCCGGCAATCGCCACGCGCTGACCCACGGAGAACGGGGTGCTGCCCTGTTTCTGCACCACCATAATGGTATTGCCGTCATCCTTACGGATTTCCAGTTCCACGCCCTGGGTTTTATTCATCGCACCCTGCACGCCCTGACCGGCTACGCCGCCCGCGACCGCACCTGCCGCTGTGGCCAGAGAGCGTCCGGTACCGCCGCCGATGGTGTTCCCGAGGAACCCACCCAGCACCGCACCGCCAATCGCCCCGATAGCATTGCTGTCGTCGCCGCTCTGGATCTGTACGGCGCGGGTATGCACGATGGTACCGTATGTCACGCTCTGCACCTGTTTGGCTTCAGATGCGGAATAAACATCGCCGGACAGGCCGCTGCTGCTCACGCAGCCTGCGAGCGTGAAACCAATCATCGATACAGCCAAAACACGTAAAATCATTTATGAATCTCCTGTTCACCGAAGGTGTTCAATTGAACGTCCATGCGGTTAATTATATGGCATTTAGTCGTCGGCGGGCATAGCTTCTCTCCGGACTATACAAAAAATAATAATTAATGGTGCTTCAACCTTAACTAAACGCCGGTTCTTTACGATGTTCTCTGAATTGTCGCTCTATTGTTAAAAAGTATTATTACAACATAGCATTAGCGGACACTTTATGGTGGAGTGAAGGATATACAAGGGTCATGGAATGAAGGAACAACGTATGAGATCGGGTCGCTTTATTGGCGTTATGTCTGGTACCAGCCTTGATGGTATCGATGTCGTTTTGGCTGCCATCAATGAAAACATGGTGGCGCAGCAGGCCAGTCTCACCTGGCCCATCCCACACGCGATAAAAGAAGAGATTCTGGCGATTTGCCAGGGCCAGTCATTGACCCTTTCACAGCTAGGTCGTCTGGACACCCGACTGGGGCGGCTGTTTGCCGATGCCGTGCTGGTGCTGATGCGTCAGGAAAAGCTCAAACCCACCGACGTTATTGCCATCGGCTGCCATGGACAGACCGTATGGCATGAACCCCAGGGCGACGCGCCGCATACGATGCAAATTGGCGATAACAACCAGATCGCCGCCCATACCGGCGTCACCGTGGTGGGGGATTTTCGTCGCCGGGATATGGCGCTTGGCGGGCAGGGGGCGCCGCTGGTGCCGGCATTCCATCATGCGCTGCTGGCGCACCCCGTTGAGCGGCGGATGGTGCTCAATATCGGCGGGATCGCTAATGTATCGCTGCTGGTGCCGGGCCAGCCGGTGCGGGGCTATGATACCGGACCGGGAAATATGTTGCTGGACGCCTGGATCTGGCGCCAGCAGGGCAAACCGTACGATAAGGACGCCCAATGGGCCAGCGAAGGTAAAGTGCTCCTGCCGCTGCTGCAGGATATGCTGAGCGATCCATGGTTTGCCCTGCCGGCGCCGAAAAGCACCGGTCGGGAATATTTCAATTACGGCTGGCTGGAGCAGCATCTGGCTCGTTATCCGGGGCTGCGCGGGCAGGATGTGCAGGCAACGCTCGCGGAATTAACCGCCGTGACCATCAGTGAGCAGGTATTGTTAAGCGGCGGCTGCGAGCGTTTGTTAGTGTGCGGCGGCGGCGCGCGTAACCCATTGTTAATGGCGCGCCTGGCGGCCCTGCTGCCGGGAACCGAAGTCTCCACCACCGATGAGGCGGGGATCAGCGGCGATGATATGGAAGCGCTGGCCTTTGCCTGGCTGGCCTGGCGCACGATCGCCGGCCTGCCGGGTAATCTGCCCTCCGTGACCGGCGCCAGCGAAGCCACGGTGCTGGGCGCCATTTTCCCTGCTAACCCGCCGCAGAATCGGAGTTAACTGAAATCTTAAAGACGACGCGACCGGTAAACTGGACAAGTTAAGCGGAGGGCGGAGTGCCCTCCGTGACCGGGAAAGTCGAAGGCAAACGAATGAAAAAAATTCTTATCGCAGTTGTACCTTTTATGCTGGCGGGCTGTAGCTACTACAACCAGTTTGTCGAGCGGATGCAGACGGACACGCTGGAGTATCAATGCGACCAGAAACCGTTGACGGTCCATCGCAATAACCAACGCCAGCAGGTTAGTTTTATCTATGACAATCAGCAGCTGAATCTGTCAGAGGGGCTGTCGGCTTCCGGCGCGCGCTACACCGACGGCGTCTATGTCTTCTGGTCGAAAGGCGATACCGCCACCGTCTATAAGCGCGACCGCATCGTCCTCGATAACTGCCAGCTGCAGACCGCCAAACGTTGAGATTTCTGTCCGGGGGGCGCACAATAACGCCACCTTTTGACTATATCCTCAATGGCCATGTCTGATAACGACGAACTCCAGCAAATCGCGCACTTGCGCCGTGAATACACCCGTGGCGGTTTGCGTCGCCACGATCTTCCTGCTGAACCTCTGCCGCTGTTTGAGCGCTGGCTGCGTCAGGCCTGCGACGCGAAACTCGCCGACCCAACGGCCATGGTGGTTGCCACCGTCGATGAGCGCGGCCAACCCTATCAGCGCATTGTGCTGCTTAAGCATTACGACGAAAAAGGGCTGGTGTTTTATACCAACCTCGGCAGCCGCAAAGCCCATCAGATTGAAAATAACCCGCAGGTCAGCCTGCTGTTTCCGTGGCATATGCTGGAGCGCCAGGTGATGGTGATCGGCAAAGCGGAGCGCCTGTCGACGCTGGAGGTGGTCAAATATTTCCACAGCCGCCCGCGTGACAGCCAGATCGGCGCCTGGGTCTCGCAACAGTCGAGCCGGATCTCTGCCCGCGGTATCCTGGAGAGCAAATTCCTCGAGCTGAAGCAGAAATTCCAGCAGGGTGAAGTGCCGCTGCCGAGTTTCTGGGGCGGATTCCGCGTCAGCATCGAGCAGATGGAGTTCTGGCAGGGGGGCGAACATCGCCTGCACGATCGCTTTTTATACCAGCGCGATAACGGCGCCTGGAAAATCGACCGCCTGGCACCGTAATTGCCGAAATTAGTTATCGAAGCGCTGGCGCTGAAAGGGCCGGCGCTTTATTCTATGTACTTTTCGCATCTGGCGAAAAGTCGTGTACCGGCAGAGGTGCAGTCGTTTATACATGGAGAATTTGATGGCAAGCAGTAACTTGATTAAACAATTGCAAGAGCGGGGGCTGGTAGCCCAGGTGACGGACGAGGAAGCGTTAGCAGAGCGACTGGCGCAAGGCCCGATCGCGCTCTATTGCGGCTTCGATCCTACCGCTGACAGCTTGCATTTGGGGCATCTTGTTCCATTGTTATGCCTGAAACGCTTCCAGCAGGCAGGTCATAAACCTGTGGCGCTGGTGGGCGGCGCTACCGGTCTGATTGGCGACCCAAGCTTTAAAGCCGCTGAGCGTAAGCTTAATACCGAGGATACCGTGCAGGAGTGGGTGGATAAAATCCGCAAACAGGTAGCCCCGTTCCTTGATTTTGACTGCGGCGACAACTCGGCGATCGCGGCGAACAACTATGACTGGTTTGGCAGCATGAACGTGCTGACCTTCCTGCGCGATATTGGTAAACACTTCTCTGTTAACCAGATGATCAACAAAGAAGCGGTGAAGCAGCGCCTGAATCGTGACGATCAGGGCATCTCCTTTACCGAGTTTTCTTACAATCTGCTGCAGGGTTACGACTTCGCCTGCCTGAACAAGCTGCACGGCGTGGCGCTGCAGATTGGCGGCTCCGACCAGTGGGGCAACATTACCTCCGGTATCGATCTGACGCGTCGTCTGCACCAGAACCAGGTGTTTGGCCTCACCGTGCCGCTGATTACCAAAGCGGACGGCACCAAGTTCGGCAAAACCGAGGGCGGCGCCGTGTGGCTGGATCCGAAAAAGACCAGTCCGTATAAATTCTACCAGTTCTGGATCAACACCGCGGATGCTGACGTCTATCGCTTCCTCAAGTTCTTCACCTTTATGGACATCGCAGAGATCAATGCCCTGGAAGAAGAAGATAAAAACAGCGGTAAAGCGCCGCGCGCCCAGTACGTGCTGGCAGAGCAGGTGACGCGTCTGGTGCACGGCGAAGAGGGCCTGGAAGCGGCGAAACGCATTACCGAGAGCCTGTTCAACGGCAACCTGAGCGACCTGAGCGAAGCTGACTTCGAACAGCTGGCTCAGGACGGCGTGCCGATGATTGAGATGGAAAAGGGCGCCGATCTGCTGCAGGCGCTGGTGGATTCCGAGCTGCAGCCGTCCCGCGGCCAGGCGCGTAAAACCGTCGCCTCTAACGCAGTGACCATCAACGGTGAAAAACAGGCCGATCCGGAATATGTTTTTGCCGACAGCGATCGCCTGTTCGGCCGCTACACCTTGCTGCGCCGCGGTAAGAAGAATTACTGCCTGGTCTGCTGGAAATAAAAAAATACTACCAGGGCGTGGGAAACCACGCCCTTTTTCTTTTTAGGGTTGTGGTAAGAAAATGAAGAACATCCTCGCCATTCAGTCTCACGTTGTGTTTGGCCACGCCGGCAACAGTGCCGCCGAGTTCCCGATGCGCCGCCTGTGCGCCAATGTCTGGCCCCTCAATACCGTACAGTTCTCTAACCACACGCAGTACGGCAAATGGACCGGCTGTGTGATGCCGCCTTCGCACCTGACGGAGATCGTCCAGGGCATCGCCGCTATCGATAAGCTGCAGACCTGTGATGCGGTACTGAGCGGCTATCTCGGCTCTGCTGAACAGGGCGAGCATATCCTGGGCATCGTGCGTCAGGTAAAAGCGGCCAATCCGGCGGCGAAGTATTTTTGTGACCCGGTGATGGGCCATCCGGAGAAGGGCTGCATCGTCGCCCCGGGCGTGGCGGAGTTCCACGTGCGCTATGCGCTGCCGGCCAGCGATATCATTGCGCCTAATCTGGTGGAGCTAGAGATCCTCTGCGGTCATCCGGTCGCCAGCGTGAGCGAGGCGGTGGCCGCCGCGCGGGAGCTGATTGCCCAGGGGCCGGAGGTGGTGCTGGTTAAGCATCTTTCCCGCGCCGGCATGAGCATGGACCGTTTTGAGATGCTGCTGGTGACCGCAGATGAAGCCTGGCATATCAGCCGGCCGCTGGTGGATTTTGGCCTGCGTCAGCCGGTGGGCGTTGGCGATGTGACCAGCGGTCTGCTGCTGGTGAAACTGCTGCAGGGCGCCAGCCTGCGCGACGCGCTTGAGCACGTCACCGCCGCAGTGTACGAGATCATGTTGACTACCAAAAACATGCAGGAGTATGAACTGCAGGTGGTGGCGGCGCAGGATCGTATTGCTGTGCCGGAGCACTGCTTCAGCGCCACCCGACTGTAACTTTCCGACTCTGCCCGGCAGAGCGCCGGGCAGTCTCTGGTCTTACTTTAAGCCTTCCGCTGCCAGGGCGTCAGCCACTGCCGGACGCGCCGCCACCTGCGCCATCCAGCTGCCGATATGACCACAGGCGGCCATATCCAGTTTAATCGCATAGCCCCAGCGCAGCACCGTGAACAGATAACCATCGGCGATAGTGAAGCGATGGCCGGTGAGCCACTGTTTATCCGCCAGCGAGGCATCCACGTACTGCAGTTTTTTCTCGAGCAACGCGCGCGCAACGGGCTTATAGTCCTCCGGGGTGTCCGGGCGGAACAGCGGCGTAAAGCCTTTATGCAGTTCGGTAGCGACGTAGTTCAGCCATTCCAGGGTCTGGTAACGGGCAACGGAGCCCACGGGCGCCAGAAGATGGCGGTCCGGCACCTGATCGGCGATGTACTGCATAATAGCCACGCCCTCAGTAAGCAGGATGTCATCATCCAGCAGCAGCGCCGGCACCTGACCTTTCGGGTTGATCAGCAGATAATCTTCCCCGTTTTCCAGCTGTTTCCTTGCCAGATCCACGCTCTGCAAAGTGAAATCCAGGCCGCTTTCGCGCAGGGCGATATGTGAGGCGAGGGAACAGGCGCCGGGTTTGTAGAACAGTTTCATGCGTTACTCCTCGTGGCTGCAGTTTTCTGTATGTTAGTCCCGCCAGGGGTAAAAAAAAAGCCGCTAACCTAACGTTAGCGGCTTAAAAATAATTGGTTTTCCCTGCGGCGTCAGGCTGCCGCGGTTTCGCGTGCTTTTACGTCCGCGCTGTCGTCCTGAGTCATTCGGTTCAGCTTCGGCGCGGTCAGCAGCATCAGGGCGGCGATGACCGCGGTGACGATACCGATCTGCAGGAACACGTGGCCATACACTTCCAGCGACACCAGCGGATCGGTGACGTTTTCCGGTACCGCCATCAGGTTGGCGATTTTCCCGGCGATGATTGCCGCACCGGCGGTGGTGAGGAACCAGCTGCCCATAATGAAGCCCATCAGACGCTGGGGAACCAGCTGAGCGACCATCGCCAGGCCGAGGCCGGAAATCATCAGTTCACCGATAGACTGCAGCGCGTAGCTCAGAATCAGCCAGTTAACCGAGACGATACCGGCGTCGCTGGCGAACTTCGCCCCTAAAGGCAGGACGAGGAACGCGCCGGAGCACAGCACCATACCGATAGCGAACTTGTGCGGCATCGGCAGGCGGTCGCCCATCTTGTTATAGATGGCGGCCAGAATAGGGCTACCAATCATGATCCAGAACGGGTTCAGCGCCTGATACTGTTCCGGCTCGAAGGCGAGGCCGAGGATCGAGTGCTCCACGTTGCGGATAGCAAAGAAGTTCAGAGAGGTCGGCATCTGGCTGTACAGTACGAAGAAGACGATCGCTTCTACCATCAGCAGGAAGGCGACGATCATTTTGCGACGCGCGGCGCCTTTCAGGCCCATCGCCTCTTTGGCGAAAATCACCACGATACCCAGCGCGATGACGCCCAGCGCCATGCGTGCGATACCCTGGTTGTGCAGCAGCCAGGTAGCGATAGCGACCAGCACCACCACGCCAGCGATGGTCGCCAGCAGTTTACCCATATGCACCGGGGCAAAGTCCGGTTTCGAACCGTACTGTTTCACCCATTTCTGGCAGAAGGCGAAGTTAATGATGGTGATCACCATCCCCACCACGCTCAGGGCGAAGGCGACGCTCCAGCCGAAACGCGCGGCCAGCCACGGAGTTGCCAGCATCGAGAAGAACGAACCGATGTTGATGGACATGTAGTACATGGTAAATGCACCGTCCAGACGCGGATCGTTTTTGTCATAGCAGGTAGAAAGCAGGGAAGACGGGTTGGCTTTAAACAGGCCGTTACCGACGGCGATGGTCGCCATACCCATATAGACGATAGCGGCGTCATGACCGGACCAGGCGACCAGCGCATAGCCGATGGCCAGCACGATAGCGCCCAGCATAATGACGCGTTTGGTACCCAGCACTTTATCGCCCAGCCAGCCGCCAATGGCGACCAGGCCATAAACCAGCGCGCTAAAGGAGGAGAACAGAGTAATGGAATCCGCTTCCGACATACCCAGCTGTTTTACCAGGTAAACGGCCATGATCCCTTGCAGGCCGTAGTAACCAAAACGCTCCCACAACTCGATCGAGAAAATGAGATAGAACGCGCGTGGTTGTTTGAAAGCGTTCAGACTCACGCTTTCTGCTGGTTTATTGTTTGCAGTAGACACATATACCTCTTTTTTTACATCCCATATTTACTGGGGGGTGTTCGGGGCGCAATCTCGTTGGACCGCCGCCTTTATAGTTATTCTTGGAGGGAAAACGGCAGGTAATGTTCACTATCCTGGCGCATCAGGCAAGGCCTTTGTAATAATCTGTTACACATAATCAGGGTGGTATAATGCTCCGGTCATATGAATGTTATCCAGAGTTAAATTTCACCGTTACGTTATCGCTGCTATTTTTATCTTTTTGATTCGCCCATTTTTCCCGTAAAGGCGATATATTCTACTGATTGTGCAATAAAGTAGTGATATGGTCCATTATCCTAAAAATTCATGGCTTATTATCCTGGTGATCTTTGATCAGCCGTTGTATTGCCTGACTTTTATTTCCATTTTAATAACATTCTTTAAACATCGAGTTGCGAGCATGATCTGGATCACAAATGCATAGAAATTTTGCGCCGCTAAAAAATGAATGAGCTGGTTGTTTGTTATATAACCGGATATTAGCCCATGAAAATGCGGTTTATGTGGTGTTAACGGCGGGTTAAATAGCTAAATGCGGACCATAACCTAAAGTTAGGCTATGGTCGTGAGTAAGACGATCAGGCGTAAACTTTGTCTTTGAATTCGCAAAGGTCTTCAATCAGGCAGGAGCCACAGCGCGGCTTGCGAGCGATACAGGTGTAACGGCCGTGCAGAATAAGCCAGTGATGGCAGTCGACCTTAAACTCGGCGGGAACCACCTTCAGCAGCTTCTCTTCCACCTGTTCGACGTTTTTCCCGGGGGCGAATTGCGTCCGGTTGCAAACGCGGAAGATATGGGTGTCCACGGCGATCGTCGGCCAGCCAAAGGCGGTATTTAGCACCACGTTGGCGGTTTTGCGGCCCACGCCGGGCAACGCCTCCAGGGCCGCTCTGTCCTCCGGTACCTCGCCGTTGTGCTGCTCCAGCAGGATCCGGCAGGTTTTGATGACGTTTTCCGCTTTGCTGTTAAACAGGCCGATGGTTTTGATATAGGCTTTCACGCCCTCCACCCCCAGCGCCAGCATCGCCGCGGGCGTATTGGCCACCGGGTAGAGTTTGGCTGTCGCTTTATTGACGCTCACGTCGGTCGCCTGCGCCGAGAGCAGGACGGCAATCAGCAGCTCAAACGGCGAGCTGAAGTGCAGCTCGGTGGTGGGGTGGGGATCGTTGTCCCGCAGCCTGGTAAGGATCGCCAGGCGTTTGGCTTTGTTCATATTACGCTTTCCCTGTCGCGTCAGACGGTGCGACAGAGTCGGCCCGGGCCGCCTGCGCCTTCCGCTGCTTGCTACGTTCATCGATAAGGTATTTTACCGCCAGCATCATGCCGAGGCCAATAAAGGCGCCGGGAGGCAGCATAGCCAGCAGGAAAGGAGTGTCTGTATGGAAAACCTCGATGCGCAGGACCTTTGCCCAACTGCCAAGCAGGCTGTCGGCGCCGTCAAACAGCGTGCCATTGCCGAGGATTTCGCGCAGGGAGCCCAGCACGAACATCGCGCAGGTGGCCCCCATACCGATAGAGAAGCCGTCCAGCGCCGACAGCGCCGGTCCTTTTTTGGCGGCAAAGGCTTCGGCGCGGCCCACCACGATGCAGTTGGTGACGATAAGCGGGATAAAAATCCCCAGCGACTGATACAGACCGAACGCATAGGCATTGATCAGCATCTGCACCACGCTCACCACCGAGGCGATAATCATCACGTAGATCGGGATCCGGATCTCCGCCGGGGTCCAGCGGCGCAGGCTGGAGATGGTCAGGTTGGTCAGGGTCAACACCAGGGTCGTCGCCAGACCCAGCCCAAGGGCGTTGGTGGCGGTCGAGGTGACCGCCAGCAGGGGACACATCCCTAACAGCTGAACCAGAGCGGAGTTGTTTTTCCACAGACCCTGGACGATGACGTCTTTAACTTCGCTCATGGTTACTCTCCACAGGCGCTGAATTCAGGAAGTTGCGCAGGCAGCGTTTGTGCATACAGGCCTGCGCGCTTAACGGCATTGACCACCGCCCGGGGGGTGATGGTGGCGCCGGTGAACTGGTCAAAATCGCCGCCGTCTTTTTTGACCGCCCAGTGGCTGTCGCCCTGGCCGTGGATAACTTTCCCGGTAAAATGGGTGATCCAGTCCGACAGGCGCAGCTCGATTTTATCCCCAAGACCCGGGGTTTCATGATGCTCGGTCACGCGGGTGCCGAGGACCGTGCCGCTAAAATCGGCGGCCACCAGCAGCTGGATCGCTCCGGAATAGCCATCCGGCGCGGTGGCTTCCATGACCGCGCCGATCGGCTGGTCGTTATTTTTGGCAATCCACACTTTATGCTGGCCTTTGCCCAGCGCCGGGGCGCTGACCAGATAGCAGCTCTTGAGCAGATCGTTATTATAGCGGTCGGCAGGTAAAACCTGGTCGAATAACGCTTTCTGCTGCTGGGCCGCCTGCTGGTCGATGGTGCTTTTGGTCAACTCATTGATCGCCGCCGTTAGCCCGGTGGAGCCGGCGGCAAACAGCGCCAGCGTGACGCCGTGTTTTCGCATGGTTTTTAACATCTTCGCTCTCTCAACGGTGGCCATACACGCGCGGACGGGTGTAGTAATCGATCAGCGGCACGGTAATATTCGCCAGCAGAACGGCAAACGCCACGCCGTCCGGGTAACCGCCGAAGCTACGAATAAGCCACACCAACAGGCCGGCGAGGGCGCCAAAGATCAGACGGCCGCGGTTGGTTGTCGAAGCCGTCACCGGGTCGGTCAGAATAAAGAAGGCGCCAAGCATGGTGGCCCCGGAGAGCAAATGCATCTGCGGCGAGGCCAGACTCTGCGGCGAGAAGATCCAGCCGAGGGTCGCGCACAGGCCAAGGCTGACGAGGAAGCTGACCGGGATATGCCAGCGGATCGCTTTCTGCCACAGCAGAAACAGTCCGCCCGCCAGCCAGGCGATATTCACCCACTGCCAGCCCAGGCCCGCCAGAACGCCGCCGTAAACCGGCAACTGCAGTACCTGCTGGACGCTATGTCCGGCATGCAGGGAGGTTTTGAAGGTATCCAGCGGGGTTGCCTGGCTGATGCCGTCGATACCCAGCCGCAGGCTGGCCATGTCGCCTCCGGCGGCGGTATGACCGGTAAAGATCATCTGCAGCGTATCGCTGAACGCCGGGATATGGGCGGCAATCTCGTATGAAGGCAGCCAGGAGGTCATCTGCACCGGGAAGGAAATCAGCAGCACGACGTAGCCGATCATCGCCGGGTTGAAGGGGTTATGGCCGAGTCCACCGTACAACTGCTTGGCGATCACTATGGCAAAGGCGGTGCCGAGCACCACCATCCACCAGGGGGCCAGCGGCGGAATACTCACCGCCAGCAGCAGGCCAGTGAGCAGGGCGGAGTTATCCCTCAGGGTGGACGCAACAGGCTGTTTGCGCAGTTTGAGAATAGCGGCTTCCATTGCCCAGGCCGTCAGAGCGGCGAGGACAATCTGCAGGACGGTGCCCCAGCCGAAAAACCATGTCTGGACCACAATTCCTGGCACGGCGGCGAGCAGCACCAGCAGCATAATGCGCGAGGTCTGCCGCTGGTTGTGGGTATAGGGGGAGCTTGCGATTCTGAAAACCATTTATTCCTCGTTAACTGCCTGCTGTGTTGCTTTGCGCGCCTGAACGCGGGCGATCGCCGCGGCGACGACCGCTTTGCGTGGGTCGTCATTGGCTGCGGTTGACGCGATTTCCGCCTGGGCGGCCTGCTGTTCGGCTTTGCGCGCTTTGGCGCGGGCGATGGCGGCTTCCACCGCGGCTTTACGCGGGTCGACCGGCTCGGCCGCCGGGGCTTCCGCCGCCGCGGCCTGCTGTTCAGCTTTGCGCGCTTTAGCGCGGGCGATAGCGGCTTCCACCGCGGCTTTACGCGGGTCGGCCGGCTCGGCCGCCGGGGCTTTCGCCGGCGCGGCCTGCTGTTCGGCTTTGCGCGCTTTGGCGCGGGCGATAGCGGCTTCCACCGCGGCTTTACGCGGGTCGGCCGGCTCGGCCGCCGGGGCTTCCGCCGGCGCGGCCTGCTGTTCGGCTTTGCGCGCTTTGGCGCGGGCGATAGCAGCTTCCACGGCCGCTTTGCGTGGATCGGCAGCGTCGGTCGACGGAGTTTCCGCCGGCGCGGCCTGCTGCTGCGCTTTACGCGCCCGGGCTTCGGCCTTCCGCGCTTCGCGGGCGGCGATCGCCTCGCTGTTGTCCGGTCTGGCGCCGGCCTGAATCACGATAGGCTGCGCGGCGTCGCGCTGTTTATCACGTACCCGGGCCAGGGCGGCGTTAATCGCATCCTGATCTTTGGCGGCAGGCTGGACGGCGGCTTTTTTATGCCGCTCGGCGCGGGCCGCTTTCTCACGCTCCAGGCGCGCCTGTCGGGCCTCGAATCGCGCTTTGGCTTCCGCAGCGCGCTGCTCTTCCTGGCGAATCGCCGCGATCTCGGCTTTCTCCTGACGGAAGTACTGCACCAGCGGAATATTGCTTGGGCATACCCACGCGCACGCGCCGCATTCGATGCAGTCCGCCAGATTGTGGGCGGTGGCTTTATCGTGCTGCTGGCCTTTGCTGAACCAGTAAAGCTGCTGCGGCAGCAGATCGGCCGGGCAGGCGTCGGCGCAGGCGCTGCAGCGAATGCAGCCTTTCTCTTCCTGTGGCTCGCCCATTTCGCTGGCGGAGGGCGCTAACAGACAGTTGGTGATCTTCACCACCGGGAGGTCGAGCCCCGGCAGGGTAAAGCCCATCAGCGGCCCGCCCATGATCACCATCGGCTCGGCGCTGGCGCAGAAGCCGGCGTCGTTCAGCAGATGGCGTACCGGCGTGCCAAGGCGCGCCCAGACGTTGCCCGGCCGGGTTACCGCCTCGCCGGTGAGGGTGACCACGCGCTCGGTTAACGGCTCGCCGTCAATCACTGCGCGTTTCACCGCATAGGCTGTACCGACGTTCTGCATCAGCACGCCAATGTCCGAAGAGCGACCACCGTGGGGTACCTGTTTGCCGGTGAGAATTTGGGTGAGCTGCTTGGCGCCGCCGGAGGGGTATTTGGTGGGGATCACGCGCAGCGAAATGCCATGGGCGTCGCAAAGCACCGCCCGCAGCATCGAGATGGCCTGCGGCTTATTGTCTTCAATGCCGATCAGCACCTCGTCAGGCTGCAGAATATGGGCAAGGATGCGGATCCCTTCGACAATCTGCGCCGCGCAGTCCTGCATCAGACGGTCGTCCGCCGTGATATAGGGTTCGCACTCGGCGGCGTTAATGATCAGCGTTTTAATTTTATCGCCGCCGCCGCGCAGTTTACTGCCGGTGGGGAAGCCCGCGCCGCCGAGGCCGGCAACGCCAAACTGGTGGATGCGCTCAATCAGCGCTTCACGGGTGCGGGTCTGATAGTCGCTCCAGCCGTCGCGTTCGATCCAGCGGTCTTCGCCGTCGGCGTCAATGATCACGCTCATCTCCGCCAGCGCGGACGGATGGGCAGTGGTGTGCGGGGCGATAGCGGCAACGGTGCCGGAGGTGGGAGCGTGAACCGGCAGCATTCTTCCCCAACCGCGGGTCAGCGGCTGGCCGCGCAGCACCCGGTCGCCGACCTTGACGCACAGTTCGCCTTCGGCGCCGATGTGCTGCTTCAGCGGGATCACAAAGCGCTGCGGCAGGGAAACCTGGCGCAGCGGGGTGCCGTTAGACTGGGTTTTCATCTCCGGCGGGTGAATACCGCCGTTAAAATCCCAGACTTTGTCTTTTCGGAAAGCGGAAAATAGCTTAAACATGTTGTTCCACAGGAATATTTCGCACCGGGATCGTATGCAGATCCCATTTCCAGGTCTCCGGGGTCGTCGCCACCGGAACGAGTGAAATGCACTGGGTCGGGCAGGGGGCAACACACAGGTTGCAGCCGGTGCACAGGTCGCTCATCACGGTATGCATGGCGCGGGTCGCCCCGACAATGGCATCCACCGGACACGCCTGAATACATTTGGTGCAGCCGATGCAGTTCGGCTCGTCAATCACGGCGAGCATGCGGGCCGGCTCAGCTGCCTGCTCGTCGCCGTCGACGGGCTGCGGGTCGACGTTGAGCAGGGCGGCGATTTTTAACATCACCGCTTCGCCACCCGGCGCGCAGCGGTTAATTTTCTCACCCTGCACGCCCACCGCTTCCGCATAGGGGCGGCAGCCAGGGTAGCCGCACTGCCCACACTGGCTCTGCGGCAACAGTTCATCAATTTTTTCCACCACCGGGTCGTCCTGCACCGCGAAACGGCGCGACGCATACCCCAGTATTAAGCCGAAAATCAGCCCTAACAGGCTGATGGCGATCACGGCTATCCAGACTGCGCTCATTACAACTTCACCAAACCACTAAAGCCCATAAAGGCCAGAGACATTAAACCGGCGGTAATCAGCGCGATGGCATTACCGCGGAACGGCGCGGGGACATCGGCCACCACCAGACGCTCGCGGATCGCCGCGAACAGCACCATCACCAGCGAGAAGCCGACGGCGGCGGCAAAACCGTACAGCGCCGACTGCAGGAAATTGTGGCCCAGATTGATGTTCAGCAGCGCCACCCCAAGCACCGCGCAGTTGGTGGTGATCAGTGGCAAAAAGATCCCCAGCAGGCGATAAAGCGCCGGGCTGGTTTTACGCACCACCATCTCAGTGAACTGAACCACCACGGCGATAACCAGAATAAAGGCCAGGGTACGTAAATAAACCAGATTTAGCGGGATAAGGATCCAGGTATCAATCAGCCAGGCGCAAATAGAGGCCAGGGTCATCACGAAGGTGGTCGCGAGCCCCATTCCCATTGCGGTTTCCAGCTTTTTGGAAACACCCATAAACGGGCACAGGCCAAGGAACTTCACTAAAACGAAGTTATTGACAAGGACAGTACCGATAAAGAGCAGTAAATAATCAGCCATCATGCGACCTGAAACGAAAAAAAGCCGCTTATTATCGAATAAAACGATACCGGCGACAACAGGTTAAGTGTGGGGTTTTTACGGATTAACAAAGGTCCGTTTGACCCGCTGTGAACGGCGAAAATAGGGCGCCAGCAGCGCGGCGGCCAGCAGCGGGAACAGTAGCTGACGCAGAGCAAGGGCATCCGAAACGGGGGAGAAGGCAAACGCCTTTATCGCCAGCAGCAGCGTAATGAGCAGCCAGATAATATAGTGTTTCCGCACCAGCGAGCGCCGCTTGAAAAAGGCGATGGTCAGCCAGAGCGTATAAAACCACATGGCGAGGGCAAACAGCAGCGAGGCGACCCACAGCGCCATGTGTCCGGTGCTCATGGCGCGCAGCAGGGCCCAGGTCTGCGGCGACATGAGGGCATTGGCAAAAAATAGCAGCGATAACGAGGCGCTCAACAGCGCCAACAGCAACCAGGCCAGCGGTGCCAACAGCCAGCCGCCGATGCGCTCCGCAGATTGAGACGTCATGTTTCTCCCCTATTCAACGCCAGTATATAAAAGCAGGCCGGGAAGTATAAGCAACTGGCGTGAAGGATGACAGTCTTACTGCACGAATCGCCAAACGGATTTAGGTACCTGGCCCACATCGAACAATTTACCACCGGAAACCAGCTCTGCCCGGCGATGGTCGGCGGCGCGATACATATTAACGATCTCTTCGGTGTCAGTCAGGGAGTAGTTAAGGTGATCAAATAGTTTTTCAAGACTTTCCAGCGAACTGATTTTGCGGAATTTTAATAAATAGTCCAGAACGGTCATTTTCGTATCCATTTTATAATCGGAATAATTACGTTGAATATTATCAGCATTCACTAAACCTACTCTCAACCAACGGCGCCTTCTGCCGGGTCCGCGTGGCATGATTCAGGTTATAAAAACCCATGACAAGGAGCAAAGCCAACCTTGAAGAGCAGGGAGATGTTTAAGAATATTCTAAATCAGACCGGGCGCCGAATGGCGCCCGCAGGAGAAGATTAACGCTGTTCGCCGCGGCTGGCAATAACAGATTTGTACCAATAAAAACTCTTCTTTCGTTTGCGTGCCAGATTTTGCTGGTGGTCCACATAGACAAAGCCATATTGCTTTTGATAACCGTTGAGCCAGCTCAGCAAATCGATAAACGACCAGGGATAATAGCCGCGGACGTCCGCTCCCTGCGCCAGCGCCTTTTCCAGGGCGCCAATATGGCTGCTCAGATAGTCGATTCGCGGATCGTCGACCACCTCACCGGCAATAATCGGGTCTTTCGCCCCAAGGCCATTCTCGGTGATATAGATCGGGATATCGCCATAGCGCGCCTTGATCATCATAATGCCGTCGGTCAGCCCCTGCGGCCAGATCTCCCAGCCCCATTCGGTATAGGTGCTTTGCGGATTACGCACGAAATAGAATAACCCCTCCACGCCAGGCTCGCCGCCGGTGGGGATTTCGGGCGGCTGGGCGGATACCGTTTCCCGACGATAGTAATTCAGACCGATAAAGTCACAGCGGTTGTCTCGCAGCAGCGCGTCGTCCCCTGAAGCAAAGCGCGGTACGCCCCACAGCGCTTGAGTCTGCGCCAGCAGGGCAGCAGGATAGGCGCCTTTTAGCACCGGATCGTACAGCCAGTGGGTATGGATGGCGTCAGCCAGGTCGGTAGCCTGCCGGTCTGCCTCGCTGTCGGTGAGTGGGGTATGCGGCTGCAGCACATTGACGAAACCAATCTCGCCCGCCACGGCCATCTCGCGAAAAGCCTTCACTGCCAGCGCATGGGCGATAAATACGTGATGACAGGCCTGGATGGCGCGCGCCGGATCGCGAACGGCCGGGGGATGCAGGCCGTTAATGTAGCCGTGGCCGATGAAGACAATGGTCTCGTTAAAGGTCGCCCACAGCTTCACCCGCGAACCAAAGCGCGCGTAGCACAGGCGGGCATACTCGGCGAAGGCCTCGGCGGTGCTGCGTGCTTCCCAGCCGCCCTCATCCTGCAGGGCCTGCGGCAGGTCCCAGTGATAGAGGGTGATCATCGGCTCAATATTATGCGCCAGCAGTTCATCGATCAGATCGCTATAAAACTGCACGCCTGCTTCATTAACCTCGCCGCGCCCGGTGGGCAGCAGGCGGGGCCAGGAGATGGAAAAGCGATAGCTCTGCAGGCCCATCTCGGCCATCAACGCCACGTCTTCGCGAAAACGGTGATAGTGATCGACGGCGATATCGCCGGTGGTCCCTTCAAAGGTGGTTCCCGGCAGGTGAGAGTAAATATCCCAGATTGACGGTCCTTTACCGTCAGCGTCGTGCCCACCTTCGACCTGATACGCTGCGGTAGCGGCACCCCATAAAAAATGTTGCGGAAAAGCGGCCATGAAAAAGCTCCCAGTCTGATGATAGAGGGAGTGTAATCAAAGCAAGGAGAGTTGTGCAACCGGTTTCTGAAACCGGTTGCACAGTTGCGAAGCAGGTCACTGTTTCACGGCGGCGCTACTTTGTCTGCACCACATCCGCTGGCGGTGGCGACTGATAATTATCAATATGGTGCGCGATAACCAAAAGCAGTGCGGAAATCCCAAAAACAATCCAGCCAATAAGTTCTACAATACGGGTAAAAACAGTCGTCATAACACTTCAATATCCTTTGAACACAGTGGGAAATGTTACTCCATGGTCAGCAGATCACAAGGGGTATCTGTCTGATTTTGCACGCATGCGGTAAAACCTTGAGTGAAAAAATGATAAGTTTGATTCGCGGTTTGTAAGAATATTCTCATTAACCAGATATTGACATCAGCTGAATAAGCGAGGCGGTAACATGAGTGATGCGATCCGGGTGGGGCTGGTGGGCTATGGCTACGCCAGCAAAACGTTTCATGCGCCGTTAATCAGCGGCACGTCGGGCCTGGCGCTGACGACGGTCTCCAGCAGCGACGCGGCCAAAGTTCATGCCGACTGGCCTGGCGTGAAGGTGGTCAGTGCGGCGAGTGAATTGCTGAACGACCCGGAGATCGATCTGGTGGTCATCGCCACGCCGAACGACACGCACTTCCCACTGGCGAAAGCGGCGCTGGAGGCCGGGAAGCACGTGGTGGTGGATAAACCCTTTACCGTGACACTGTCACAGGCTCGCGAGCTGGAGAGCCTGGCGAAGCACTGTGGTCGGGTGCTGTCGGTATTTCACAACCGGCGCTGGGACAGTGATTTCTTAACGGTCAGAACGTTGATCAACGAAGGCCAGCTGGGAGAGGTGGGTTACTTCGAATCACATTTCGACCGTTTCCGGCCGCAGGTGCGCCAGCGCTGGCGGGAGCAGGCGGGCCCCGGGAGCGGAATTTGGTATGATCTTGGACCGCATCTGCTCGACCAGGCGGTGGCGCTGTTTGGTCTGCCGGTGAGCATCACGGTCGATCTCGCTCAGCTTCGGCCCGGCGCGCAATCCACTGACTATTTTCACGCGGTGCTGGCCTATCCCCAGCGGCGGGTGGTGCTGCACGGCACATTGCTCGCCGCCGCGGAGAGCGCGCGCTTTATCGTCCACGGCTCGCGGGCCAGCTATATCAAGTACGGTCTCGACCCGCAGGAGGAGCGGTTGAAAAATGGCGAGCGTTTGCCGCAGGAGGACTGGGGGTATGATATGCGTGACGGTACCCTCACTCGCGCTGAAGGCGACGAACGCAGCGAGGAGACGTGGCTGACGCTGCCGGGCAATTATCCCGCTTACTATGCCGCTATCCGCGATGCGCTCAACGGGGTGGGAGAAAACCCGGTCCCGGCCAGCGAGGCGATTCAGATCATGACCCTGATTGAGCTCGGTATCGAGTCGGCCCGGCACCGCGCCACGCTCAGCCTGGTGTGAAAAAAGCCCGGCAGCGCGGCTGCCGGGCCGGTAATCAGCCTTTGGCCACCCGCTGAATGAGCGCGGCTTTTTCCTGTTCGCTGAGAAACGCCTGAGTCAAACCGTTGATCTGCGCCTGGCGGATCTGCTCCCGGCTCAGGCCCGCCGCCGGCGCCGCCACGGTGTATTCGTGGATAATGTCGACCCCCTGGACCGCCGGATCGTCAGTGTTGAGGCTCGCCAGCACGCCGTGCTCAAGGAACTGCTTCAGCGGATGCTGGGCCAGAGAGGGCACGGTGCTGGTTTGCACGTTCGAGGTGAGGCAGGATTCAATCCCGATGCGGTGCTCGGCCAGATAGTCCATCAGGGCGGGATCCTGTACCGCTTTTACCCCATGGCCGATGCGCTCGGCGCCCAGTTCACGGATGGCCTGCCAGATACTTTCCGGGCCGGCCGCTTCGCCAGCGTGGACGGTGATATGCCACCCGGCATCGCGAGCCTGGTTAAAATGACTGAGGAACAGCGCCCCCGGGAAGCCCAGCTCATCGCCAGCGAGGTCGAGGGCGGTGATGCCATCGCGGTGGGCGAGCAGGGCCGCCAGCTCTTCCTGACAGGCCGCTTCGCCAAAGGTGCGGCTCAAAATGCCGATCAGGCGGGCGTCGACCTGGAAATCGCGGCACCCCTCACGTACCCCGGCGATCACTGCCTCTACCACGCCGTCGACCGGCAGCTGGTGGGTCATCGCCATATAGCGGGGGGAGAAGCGCAGCTCCACGTAGTGCAGGCCATTGCGCGCCGCGTCTTCGACGTTCTCATACGCCACGCGACGGCAGGCTTCCAGCGAGGCCAGGACTTTCACCCCCCAGTCGAGCTTGGCGAGAAAACTGACCAGATCGGGCTCCAGGCTGGTGACCTGGACGTGGGGACGCAGCGTGTCAAGGGTGGTAGCGGGAAGGGTGATGTTAAACTCGCGGCCAAGATCGAGGATGGTTTGGGCCCGGATGTTACCGTCAAGGTGGCGGTGAATGTCGGTTAATGGCAATGAGGAATCAATCATGGTCGCACTCTTTTTTTAGTTAAAGTGCACGTCATTATACAACAGATACCTAACGCTTTAAAACGATTGAAAAAAGGCAAAAGAAACAAACGCCTGCGCCAGGCCCGGCCGGCGCAGCAGAATGCGGCGCATAATCATTTACATTTATATTTTATTTGAATGTATTCATGTTACATATTAAATTCTGCTTACTTTATCGACGATGAGGCAGGGATGCGGATGTGGAAAGCGTAATCCATAATAATATTGAGGGTTTTCTGCTGTTATTATTAAGCATGTGGCCCATTCTGTTGGTGGTATTCGTTGGCGTCGCCATCTCCTTCTATACCATGCTGTTACGCAAAACGGCGCTGGCCTGCCTGCTGTTCGCCGTCGCCATCGGCGCCGCAGGCTGGAGCTTTGCCTGACGCCAGGCCTCAGGGTTTATCCAGCAGGCTCATACTGGAGGTGGCGGCGCCATCATTCAGATTGGACGGCGAATGCCAGTCGCGGCCCGCCAGGGCGCTGTCTCCCTGACCGCTGCTGGCGACGCTGTCCTGCTGCGTCGACAGCGTTGACCCTTCAAGCGCTTCCTCTGCCCCCGACTGGTCGGGCAGAGAACTGCTATACCCGCCATTGTTCGAATACGTATCCATACCGTTGACTTCATTCGGCACCGTGTCGGTGGTGGTCCCGTCATCGTTAATGCAAAATGAGCCGCCGATGCCGTTAGGCTGACAGTCCGCGGCGAAAGTCGGGCTGGCCAACGCGGTCAGCAGCAATAGCGGTAAGCTAATTTTCTTCATTTTTATCTCCATACGCAGCGTGGCCGACAGATGTTCTCAACTATAGAGGGGAGAGCGCGGCGGCAGGTAACAAAACTGTTTAATTTTGTAATAGCTCATGGTATCCGGCGCCCGTTCGCGTGGCCCGGGCGCAGCGGCTCGGCACAATGCGGTAATCATTTGTTAATTCAACGTAAAGGTTAATGAAAATTTAAGGGAAGGCCGCTATGTTGGCAGCATCACACTTTCCATTAAGGATATTCCATGCGCGATAAATATTCCGGCCTGCAGATTGGCATCCACTGGCTGGTCTTCTTGCTGGTGGTGGTGGCCTATGCGGCGATGGAGCTGCGCGGATTTTTCCCCCGCAGCGATCGGCCGCTGATTAATATGATTCATGTTTCCTGCGGGATCGCCATTTGCGTGCTGATGGCGGCGCGTCTGCTGCTGCGGCTGAAAACGCCGACGCCGCCGATCGTGCCGAAGCCGTCGCCAATGATGACCGGTTTCGCCCATCTCGGCCATCTGGTTATTTATCTGCTGTTTATTGCCCTGCCGCTGATCGGCATGGTGATGATGTACTGGCGCGGAAATCCCTGGTACGCCTTTGGCCTGACCATGCCGTATGCCCCACAGAGCGATTTTGAGCGGGTGGATACCCTGAAGGCGATCCATGAATGGTTAGCCAACGCGGGGTACTTCGTCATTGGCCTGCATGCCTTCGCCGCGCTGCTCCATCATTACTGGTGGAAAGATAATACCCTGCTGCGGATGATGCCTCGTAAGCGCTAAATGATCGTTACCCTTTTTGCCTGACCCCGTCCCGCGACGGGTTTTTTTTTGCCTTTGCGGCTAATAAAATATAGTATACCCCCCTATATGATACGGAGGCGTTATCGTGCCACATTCACCTGAAGATAAAAAACGGGCCCTCAGCCGCGTACGCCGCATCCGCGGCCAGGTTGAAGCCCTTGAACGCGCGCTGGAGTCCGGCGAACCCTGTATGACTATCCTTCAGCAGATCGCCTCGATTCGCGGGGCGGCAAACGGTCTGATGGGCGAAATGGTGGAGATCCACCTGCAGGATGAGCTGGTCAGCGGCGACACCACCCCGGACCAGCGGGCCGCGAGAATGGCAGAGGTCGGTCATCTGCTACGATCTTATTTAAAATAACATCACGACGAGGAAGAGACAGTTATGAAATCACGCGCAGCAGTGGCCTTTGGCCCCGGTCAGCCGTTAAAAATCGTAGAGATTGACGTCGCGCCGCCGAAAAAAGGCGAAGTTCTGGTGAAAATCACCCATACCGGCGTGTGCCATACCGATGCCTTCACCCTTTCCGGCGACGATCCGGAAGGCGTCTTCCCGGCGGTGCTGGGCCATGAAGGCGGCGGCGTGGTCGTGGAAGTGGGCGAGGGCGTCACCAGTCTTAAGCCGGGCGATCATGTCATCCCGCTGTATACCGCCGAATGCGGCGAGTGCAAGTTCTGTAAGTCGGGTAAAACCAATCTCTGTCAGGCGGTGCGCGCCACCCAGGGCAAAGGGCTGATGCCGGACGGCACCACCCGTTTCTCGTATAACGGCGAACCGATTTATCACTACATGGGCACCAGCACCTTCAGCGAATACACGGTCTGCGCTGAGATCTCGCTGGCGAAAGTCAATCCGCAGGCGCCGCTGGATAAAGTGTGTCTGCTGGGCTGCGGCGTGACCACCGGCATCGGCGCGGTGCATAACACGGCGAAGGTTAAGCCTGGGGATACCGTCGCGGTCTTTGGTCTGGGCGGCATCGGCCTGGCGGTGATCCAGGGCGCCGTGCAGGCGCAAGCCGGGCGCATTCTGGCGGTCGATACTAACCCGGATAAGTTCACTCTCGCGAAAGAGATGGGGGCTACCGACTTTATCAACCCCAACGACTACGATAAGCCCATTCAGGATGTGATCGTTGAGCTGACCGACGGCGGGGTGGATTTCAGCTTCGAGTGCATCGGTAATGTCAATGTGATGCGCGCGGCGCTGGAATGCTGCCATAAAGGCTGGGGCGAGAGCGTCATTATCGGCGTGGCCGGCGCCGGGCAGGAGATCAAGACCCGTCCGTTCCAGCTGGTGACTGGCCGGGTGTGGCGCGGCTCCGCCTTTGGCGGCGTGAAAGGCCGTAGCCAGCTGCCGGGAATGGTGGAAGACGCGATGGCGGGTAAAATTCGCCTCGACCCGTTTATTACTCATCGCCTGCCGCTGGCGCAAATTAACGAGGCCTTTGACCTGATGCATGAAGGCAAATCGATTCGCACCGTGATCCACTTTGGCGACCAGTAATCGCTAACGCGCATGGCGTTTCGTCAGCAGCAAAAAAGGGCCCGAATGGGCCCTTTTGCTTAGGTCAATCAGTGATGGTCAGGAAGCGCGTAGGCGATAATGTAATCCCCGCGATCCGGAGACTGACGGGCGCCGCCCGCATTGATAATGATGTACTGCTTACCGGTTTTCGGCGACACGTAGGTCATCGGGCCGGACTGACTGCCAACCGGCAGACGGGATTTCCAGATCTCCTTGCCGTTAGCGGTATCAAAGGCGCGCAGGTAGAAATCCTGGGTGCCGGCGAAGAACAGCAGCCCGGACTGCGTCGCCAGCGACGCGCCAAGGGTCGGCATACCGATCGGAATCGGCATATGCATGCGGATCCCCAGCGGCCCGGTATCCTCTACGGTGCCTACCGGCACCTGCCACACCAGTTTCCCGGTTTTCAGATCCACAGCGGACATGGTGCCGAAAGGCGGTTTCTGGCACGGAATGCCCAGCGGCGACAGGAAACGTTCGCGCATGGCGCCAAACGGCGTGCCTTCCATCGGCACGATGCCCATCTCAATGCCGCTGGCGTCTTTCGCTACCTTTTCGCGCGGCACCATATAGTTGGCGAGACCGAGACGCATATCGTTAACGAACATCAGGCTGTTGTTGGGATCCACCGAGACGCTGCCCCAGTTCATGCCGCCGAGCGAGCCCGGGAACTGCAGGGAGCGGTCTTCCCCCGGCGGGGTAAAGACCCCCTGGTGGCGCATCTCTTTGAACTGGATACGGCACAGCAGCAGGTCGATCGGCGTCGCGCCCCACATATCGGACTCGGTCAGCGTCTGGTTGCCGATCATCGGCATTCCCACCGAGTAAGGCTGCGTCGGCGAGTAGCGCTCGCCTTTGACGTTGCCCACCGGCACTGGCCGCTCTTCCACTTTCGCCACCGGCTCGCCGGTTTCGCGGTTGAGCATAAAGATCATGCCCTGCTTGCTGGTCTGCACCAGCACCGGGGTGGTGCCGCCCTTGCCGTCAGGCAGATCGTACAGCAGCGGCTGAGACGGCAGGTCAAAGTCCCACAGGTCGTGGTGGGTGGTCTGGAAGTGCCAGCGTACCTGGCCGGTCGCGGCATCCACAGCGACGATGGAGGAGCTGTATTTGTCGTCCAGCGCGGTTCGTTCGCCGCCGAAGAAGTCTGGCGTAGCGTTGCCGGTCGGCAGATAGATCAGGTTCAGCTTCGCGTCGTAAGACATCGCCGACCAGACGTTCGGCGTGCCGCGCGTATAGGTCTGGCCCTCCGGCGGTACGCCGGTCAGCGCCGGATTACCCGGATCCCACGCCCAGGCCAGTTTACCGGTATGGACGTCAAACGCGCGGACCACCCCCGGCGGTTCGCCGGTAGAGTAGTTATCCGCGACGCGGCCGCCCACCACCACCACATTGCCCGCGACCAGCGGGGTGGAGGTCTGTTGATAGTAGCCCGCTTTGACTTCGCCCATTCCGACGCTGAGGTCGACAATACCGCGATCGCCGAAGCTCTCGCACAGTTTGCCGGTGTCGGCATCAATGGCGATCAGGCGGGCATCGATCGTCGGCAGGAACAGACGACGGGAGCAGGCGGCAGGCTGGGCGCCTGACGCTGGCGTCGTCTGCGCCTGGCTATCTTCGTAATAGCCTAAGCCGCGGCAGCGCTGCCAGTTAGGCGAAGAGGACTTGGAGTCATAGCGCCATTTCTCTTTGCCGCTGTCGACATCCAGCGCCAGCACTTTGCTGTATGGGGTACAGACGTAGAGGGTATCGCCAATCTGCAGCGGGGTATTCTGATCTTCCGCGCCGGAGCCATTGCTCTGCGGAATATCCCCAGTATGCGCCACCCAGGCTACCTGCAGCTGGTTGACGTTGTGCTTGTTGATTTGATCGAGAGCGGCGAAGCGGTCGCCGTGGGTGGTGTTGCCCCAGTGCGCCCAGATTTTCTGCTCTTCGCCCGGCGCGACGGGTTTCACCGGTACCGCTTCCGTGGCGCTGACCAGCGGTTCGGAATTAAACATCCAGCCAAAGCTTCCCGCCAGCGCCACGGCGAGCACGGCGGCGATGGCAAAAGCCGGGCCTTTTTTCGCCGGCGGGCTGGCGAGGAAAGGCCAGACCAGGGCGGCGAGAAAGGCCAGCACGCCAAGGGCGAACAGGCGCGAGAAGAGCGGCCAGAAGTTCCAGCCAGCGTCGCCGATCGCCCAGATCACTGAGGCGATAAACGCCACGGCGTACAGCAAAATCCCGCCGCGGCGGCGACGGAAAATTAGCACTGCCGCGATAACCATCACCACGCCCATCAGCGCAAAGTACAGCGTGCCGCCGACGAGAGCCAGTTTTGCCCCCAGAATACCGATAGCCAGACCGATGATCAGCATCAGTCCGGCGAGAAGCCACTGCAGGATCCGGGGGAATCCGCGCGGCGCGTTGCCAGTTGTCATGAAATCTCCTTAACCACACCAGCCACCTCATTACGAACCAAATGAAACAAAGTTATTTTGTTTTATTTTTGAATGAAGTGGTTTTTATCTTCATAAAGCCAAATTTATTGCCTGCTTTGATTTCATATGAACCATTTGGTGAAATCGCGATATGATAGATCTGTTAAAGAAATTTGCGCAAATGTTAATAAATAATTTCGCACTAAATGATTATTTTGCTGAATGTGTCTCAGTCGGCGTCGGCTCCCCGGCCGCGACGGGCCGGGGGAGCGGCGGATCAGGCAGGCATTGATTTACGAATAGCGCTGAGCAGGGTGTGCGTCCCGGGGGTCAGCGTCGCATCGACGCGGGTTAAAATGCCGATGGGCTCCCCGGCGCCCTGGGTGGCAATCGGCAGGGCGGTTAGTACGCCACGGCGAAGATCGTCTTTCACCGCCCCGGAAGGGACGAACCAGACATAGTCAAAATCAACTGTTAGCTGGCGCGACAGGGAAGCGGACAGAGTCTCGATGCAGCCGGCGGGCATTTTACACCCCTGGCTCTGGAGCAGCGCTTCGGCGTTTTGCCGCGGCACGGTGCCCTTTGGCGAGACCACCACCGGCCACTCCATCACCCGACTGAGGGTCACCGTCTCCTGCAGCAGGGGATGTCCCGGACGAACCACCAGCTTAAGGGATTCCAGGAACAGCAGTTCGTAATGCAGGCCGCTCATCAGCTCCGGATCGGACATCCGTCCGATGCCGATGTCGATCTCCCCGGACTTTAACCCGGCGAGCAGCATGGTGTTGTTCATGGTGGCGACCTGCAGCGTGATATCTTTTTGCTGCTTATGGAACTGGCCGATCACCGTCGGCAGGATCCCCAGCGCGGCGGTAGGCAGCGCGCCGATGCGTACAATATCGTTATTCAGGCCCTCTTTACGGTTCAGCGCCTGGCCCGCCGAGTTAAGGGCATCAAGCACCTTCACGGCATGAGTCAGAAACTGTTCCCCGACCAGGGTCAGCTGCGCCCCCAGACGTCCCCGCTCAAACAGACGGGTACCGGTCAGCTGTTCAAGCTCGTTAAGCGTTTTTGAAAGTGCTGGCTGGCTCAGATTTAAAGTTTCAGCCGCGCGCCCCAGCGTTCCCTGTTGAGCGACGGCCACGAAGGTGTGTAGATGGCGCAAGCGAATGCGCTGACTGAAGAGACCATTTTTTTCCATAGTAAGATGATGTTAAAAACACAGCGGTGAAAGAGACAAGCGGCCTTGTTTAAATTTGATAACCAGATAGCAAAATATTTTTAACATTTGAGCTGATTACATTACAAGATCTTTCCCTATGGTTTAACACGCCGCCGCCCCGGCTGTGCGGGGCGACGGCGGTGGTCAGCATGGCCGCTAGATATCGAAAAAGACGGTTTCGTTCTCGCCCTGCAGATAAATGTCGAAACGATAGACCACTTCCGCACCGCGAACTTCGCGCTCAGCGATTAAGGTTTTGCGTCTCACCTCCCACTCGATGAGATTCAGCACCGGGTCGCTGGCGTTGGCCTCGTGCTCATCGGCAAAATACATCCGCGTATTGAGGCCAATATTGATCCCCCGGGCCACCACCCACAGATTGACGTGCGGCGCCATCAGACGGCCATCGCGGCCAACCACCGCGCCGGGCTTGATGGTTTCAAAGCGCCAGACGCCGGAGGTGAAGTCAGAGCAGGTGCGCCCCCAGCCGCGAAAGCCTGGGTCGACCGCTTTCTGCTGCTGACGATCGTCAGGATGGTTATAGCGTCCCGCGGCGTTGGCCTGCCAGATCTCCAGCAGCACATCGCGGACCGGGGTTCCGGAGCCGTCGATAACCCGGCCTTCAATGGTGATCCGTTCCCCGACGGTATCGGCGGTGGTGAGAACCGGACCAAAATTTTTCTCAAAAATATGGAAACCCGCGGCGTCCGGCGCCAGACCGATATGAACATAGGGTCCGGCGGTCTGCGAGGCGGTTTCAGGCAGATACTCTTTCATCGGGCGGCCCCCTGAGTGCGATTTTCAAACAGCGTGGCGCGATGGCCGCGCAGAACAAGGTCGAAGCGGTAGGCCAGACAATCCAGCGGCACGGCGGCGTGCATGTCCAGCTCGGCGATCAGGGTGCGCACGGCGTCGTCATTATTAATGGTTCTGACGATCGGGCACTGCTTGATCAGCGGGTCGCCTTCGAAATACATCTGGGTGATCAGGCGCTGGGCCCAGGCTTCGCCTGAGAGCGAGAAATGAATATGCGCCGGACGCCAGTCGCTGGCCTGGTTGCGCCAGGGGTAGGGGCCGGGCTTGATGGTACGAAAACAGTAATAGCCGTTCTCGTCGGTCAGCACCCGGCCGCAGCCGCCGAAGTTCGGGTCAATCGGCGCCAGATACTGATCTTTTTTATGTCGATAGCGGCCGCCGGCATTGGCCTGCCAGACTTCCACCAGGGTGTTTTTCATCGGTCGGCCGAAGCCATCCCGCACGTAGCCGTGCACAATGATCCGCTCGCCAATCGGCAGGCCTTCTTTGGCATAGTTAAGGATAAGGTCATTATCCAGCGGACCCAGGTCGTCGCGGCTAAACACCGGGCCGGTGATCTCCGACAGCGAGTTCTGCAGGGAGATCAGGGCGTTTTTCGGGGAGCGCAGGACGCTGGTTTTATAGCCCGGGGCGTAAGCGGGCGGGTGACTACTGTAATCGCGATGGATAACCTCGCGCGGGGACCATTTATCGTTCATCGGGTACTCCGTATAGAGGGTAGAGGGGCATGTTGTTGTAATGTCGCCAGAAACAGTGTGTGTAAATGTATTGTTAATTTAAAGTGAAATTACCGGGTGTTTTTCATAACCATCGGTTATGTTCTGCGCTATGCCCGTGACCGGAAGCAGGTTATCGCCATCACAGTTTGTAAATTCTTCCCCCCGCCGGGAGGCAGCTTTCCTACACTCCAGGAAGTATTCACTGGAGGTAACACATCATGGCGAACACCATCACGGCTGATGAGATTCGGGAGCACTTTTCGCAGGCCATGTCGGCCATGTACCAGCAGGAAGTTCCGCAGTACGGGACGCTGCTGGAGCTGGTGGCTGACGTCAACCTGGCGGTACTGGAAAATAATCCGAAGCTGCATGAACAACTGGCCAACGCCGACGAGCTGGCGCGCCTGAACGTTGAGCGCCACGGGGCGATCCGCGTGGGCACAGCGGAGGAACTGGCGACGCTGCGTCGCATGTTCGCCATTATGGGGATGTTTCCCGTCAGCTATTACGATCTCTCGCAGGCCGGCGTGCCGGTTCACTCCACGGCGTTTCGTCCTGTCGACGATGCCGCGCTGGCGCGCAATCCGTTTCGGGTATTTACCTCGCTGCTGCGTCTGGAGCTGATCGAAAACCGCGCTCTGCGCGAGCGGGCCGAGGCGATCCTCGCCCGGCGCAACATATTCACTCCCCGCTGCCTGGCGCTGATCGCCCGGCACGAGGCCGAAGGGGCGTTCACCCCAGCGGAAGCCCGCGAGTTTGTGCAGGAGGCGCTGGAGACCTTCCGCTGGCACCGGCATGCCACCGTCGATGAGGAGACCTACCACGCGCTGCATCGCGAGCATCGCCTGATTGCCGATGTGGTCTGCTTCCCGGGATGCCATATCAACCACCTCACGCCGCGGACGCTGGATATTGACCGCGCGCAGGCCCTGATGCCGGAGTGCGGTATTGAGCCAAAGGCCCTGATCGAAGGTCCGCCGCGCCGGGAGGTACCGATCCTCCTGCGGCAGACCAGCTTCAAGGCGCTTGAGGAGCCGGTGATGTTCGCCGGCGAACACCGCGGCACCCACAGCGCCCGCTTTGGCGAAATTGAGCAGCGCGGCGTGGCGCTGACGCCAAAAGGGCGCGCGCTGTACGACCGGCTGCTGCAGGCGGCAGGGACCGGCAAAGACAATCTCAGCCACCAGCTGCATCTGCAGGAGGTGTTCCGCGAATTTCCCGACAGCGAATTTCTGCTGCGTCAGCAGGGGCTGGCCTGGTTTCGCTACCGCCTGACGCCGGCTGGCGAGGCCCATCGCCAGGCGTTTCGCCCGGGCGACGATCCCCAGCCGCTGATCGAGCGCGGATGGGTGGTGGCCCAGCCCATCGTCTATGAGGATTTTTTACCGGTCAGCGCGGCGGGCATTTTTCAGTCCAATCTGGGTAACGAAACCCAGGCGCGCAGCCACGGGAATGCCAGCCGCGAAGCCTTTGAGGCGGCGCTGGGCTGCCCGGTGCAGGATGAGTTTGAACTGTACCGGCAGGCGGAGGAGCGCAGCAAACGACGTTGCGGTCTGCTGTAAAATCAGTACCCTGCTGGCATCAGCCTTACAGGGAGCAGGTTATGCAACATCCGTCGAAACCGTTGGCGAAAACCCGGCAGGGCACGCTGGCCGGGAGCGCAGAGCAGGGGATCCATATCTGGCGCGGCATTCCGTACGCCGCGCCGCCCGTGGGGCCGCTGCGCTGGCGCGCGCCGCAGCCTCCCGCCCGCTGGCATGGCGTGCGTCAGGCCGACGCCTTTTCCGCCGCCAGCTGGCAGGACATTGACTACTGCCGCGAACTTGGCGGCGGGGATCCCGGCCGCTTCAGCGAAGACTGTCTCTATCTCAACGTCTGGGCCCCCGCCAGCGCAGCGCAGCCGCTGCCGGTGATGGTCTGGTTGCACGGCGGCGGGTTTACCATCGGCGCCGGCAGCCTGCCGCCTTACGATGGCCTGGCGCTGGCCAGCCGCGACGTGGTGGTGGTGACGGTCAACTACCGACTGGGCCATCTTGGCTTTTTCGCCCATCCGGCACTGGAGGAAGAGGCGGGCGAGCGTCTGTATAACTTCGCGCTGCTCGACCAGATCGCCGCCCTGCAGTGGGTCCAGGAGAATATTCACGCCTTCGGCGGCGACGCCGCCAACGTTACGCTGTTTGGCGAATCCGCCGGGGCGCGCAGCGTGCTGTCGCTGATGGCCTCGCCGAAAGCGAAAGGGTTGTTCCATAAAGCGATAATTCAGAGCGGGTATACCTTACCCGATCTGCCGCGAGAAAAGGCGCTGGAGAAAGGCCGCCTGCTGGCGGAACGCTTCGCCTTGCCGCAGGCCAGCGCCGAACAACTGCGGGCGATCCCGGCGGAGGCCTTCTGGTCGCTAACCGCCCCGCTGAATATCGGGCCAGCGCCCATCGCCGGCGATGTGGTGCTTCCGCAGCCGATGCTGGAGACCTTTTTTGCCGGGCGCCAGCATCCGATGCCGGTGATGATCGGCTCCAATAGCGATGAAGCCAGCGTGATGGCGGTGTTTGGCGTCGATATCGCCGGGCAGATCCAGAAACTGCGCCGCGAGCGCCGTCTGGGGCTGGGACTGATCAAACTCCTCTATCCCGGCGTGAAGGGGGATGAAGCGCTGGGGCGGGAAGTCTGTCGGGATATGGCGTTTACCACCCTCGGCTATGTGGTGATGCAGGCCCAGCAGCGCGTGGGCCAGCCATGCTGGCGGTACTGGTTCGATTATGTGGCGGAAGCGGAGCATGATGTCTATCCGCACGGCGCCTGGCACGGCAACGAGGTACCCTACGTGTTTGATAACCTGCGGCTCACCGACCCGGTGCGGCAATATGCCAGTGAAGCGGATCTGGCCTTCGCCGCTCAGGTCGCTGACTACTGGGCCCAGTTTGCCCGCGTCGCCAGCGGCGAGCAGGTGCTTGCCGGCGCGGTGCGTTGGCCGGCGTGCGTGCGCGGACGGGATCGTCTGCTGCGCATTGGCCTGCATAAGCGTGCCGGCTTTAAAGTGGAGAATCGCTTTATGCGCGCCCGGCTGGCGCTGTTTCGCCGGGTGATGAAGCATCACGTGACCCTCGAATAAAGGGGATGGGTCGCGGCTCAGCGGGGCGCGGCCCTGCTGCAGGCCGCGGGCGGCTAAGAAACGCCCCGGCGACGATACAGGATGAGTGCTTTCCGCTTTGTTTGCAGGCGGGCCCTGGGCTGGATATTGCGCTCTTCCTCCGCCGGTGATGAAAAAACAGCCTGTTCCGGTAGACAGGGCTTTTTTACCGTTTTTCTGCGGGCAACAATTGGATTATTAATCGTTTTTGTCTAGAGTGGGCGGAAATTATCACGCAGCGTGATGACGCGTTGCGAATCAATTCACCCGTGCAGAAGGACGCTTTCTCAGGCATGAACCGCAGACGTTTTCTTAAATCTTCCATGGCTGTTGCCGCCGTATGCGGAACGTCAGGAGTCGCTTCCTTATTCAGTCAGGCCGCGTTTGCTGAAGACGCGGGCATTGCCGACGGGCAGACACGCCGTTTTGATTATGCCGTGCTGCAGGCGATGGCTCACGATCTGGCGCGCCAGCCGTGGGGCGGTGCCCCGCGCGATCTGCCGCCGACGCTGGCCAATCTCACCCCGCAGGCTTATAACAGCATCCAGTATGACGCCAACCACTCGCTGTGGAACAATATTGAAGAACGCAAACTGGATATCCAGTTTTTCCACGTCGGGATGGGGTTCCGTCGCCGCGTGCGCATGTTCTCTTTAGACGCCGCCACCCAGCAGGCGCGCGAGATCCACTTCCGTCCGGAGCTGTTCAAGTACAATGACGCCGGGGTGGATACCCGCCAGCTGGAAGGCCAGTCCGACCTCGGCTTCGCCGGGTTCCGGGTATTTAAAGCGCCTGAGCTGGCGCGCCGGGATATCGTGGCGTTTCTCGGCGCCAGCTATTTCCGCGCGGTAGACAGCACCTACCAGTATGGCCTCTCGGCCCGTGGGCTGGCGGTGGATACCTTTACCGATACCCCGGAAGAGTTCCCCGATTTCACCTCTTTCTGGTTCGAAACGGTCAAAGGGGACGCCACGGTATTCACCGTTTACGCTCTGCTGGACAGCCCGAGCATCACTGGCGCCTACAAGTTCACCATCCACTGCCAGGATACCCAGGTCATTATGGACGTGGAGAACCATCTCTACGCCCGCAAGGATATCAAACAGCTGGGTATCGCGCCGATGACCAGCATGTTCAGCTGCGGCAACAACGAGCGTCGGATGTGCGATACCATCCACCCGCAGATCCACGACTCCGATCGGCTGTCGATGTGGCTGGGCAACGGCGAATGGGTCTGCCGGCCGCTGAACAACCCGCAGAAGCTGCAGTTCAACGCCTTCCAGGACAAGAACCCGCGCGGTTTTGGTCTGCTGCAGCTGGACCGCGATTTCTCCCACTACCAGGACGTGATGGGCTGGTATAACAAGCGTCCCAGCCTGTGGGTGGAGCCGCGTAACCAGTGGGGCAAAGGGGCGGTCAGCCTGATGGAGATCCCGACCACCGGTGAAACGCTGGATAACATCGTCTGCTTCTGGCAGCCGGAAAAGGCGGTGAAGGCGGGCGACGAACTGGACTTCCGCTACCGTCTCTACTGGAGCGCGCAGCCGCCGGTGAGCACCCCGCTGGCGCGTGTGCTCGCCACCCGCACCGGGATGGGGGGCTTTCCGGAGGGATGGGCGCCGGGGGAACACTACCCGGACAAGTGGGCGCGTCGTTTTGCCATCGACTTTGTCGGCGGCGATCTGAAAGCGGCCGCGCCGCGCGGTATTGAACCGGTGATCACTCTCTCCAGCGGCGAAGCGAAGCAGATTGAGATCCTCTACGTCGAGCCGTTCGATGGCTACCGGATCCTGTTCGACTGGTATCCTACCTCCGACTCGACCGACCCGGTGGAGATGCGTCTGTTCCTGCGCTGTCAGGGAGAAGCCATCAGCGAAACCTGGCTCTATCAGTACTTCCCGCCGGCGCCGGATAAACGTAACTACGTCGACGACCGGATCATGAAATAACCCCGTGACAGCCGTGGCCCCCAGGCACCCCCTGCGGGCCCGTAGAGAGCCCCATGACCACAGACATTCCAGCAGTACCTGAGTCGATCCCGGTGACCGAGGGACTGACGCTTACCGCCATTGATGAGCGTTACGTCAGCGACCTGCACCAGCTGGTGGTGAAAAACCAGCGCTGGCTACAGCAGTCGCTTAGCTGGGCCGGAGAGGTGCGCAGCGAAGAGGAGACCCGCCGCCATGTGCAGGGTAACGTGATGCTGCACCAGCGGGATTACGCCAAAATGTTTTTGCTGTTTCTCGATAAGCGGCCGATTGGCGTTCTGTCGTTCAACCAGATCGAGCCGCAGAATAAGACGGCCTATATTGGCTATTGGATCGATGAAGATTGCCAGGGGCAGGGGTATCTGTCCCGTTCCCTGCAGGCCTTTATCCACTATTATGCACGCAGCGGGCTGGTGCGCCGGTTTGTAATCAAATGTCGGGTGGCGAATACCCGTAGCAACCAGGTGGCGTTGCGTAACGGGTTTGTTCTGGAAGGCTGTCTCCGGCAGGCCGAGTATCTGAACGGCAGCTATGACGATCAGAATATCTACGCCCGCATTATTGACCGCGACGAGGCGCTACAGGGCGCCTAACAGCGGTGTTCGGGTGATCTGCTGCTGGCCGTCGAGGATCTTCGGGCCGCGCAGGTGAATGGCTTCTCCTTCCCGCGCGGCGATCTGCACCTCGTCCCCAAGCGTGACCTGGTGCTCAACGATCACATCGCCGACGATGACAGCCCGACCCTGGATCAGCACGTCGTCGTCAAGCAGAATCGGTCCACCGCGCAGCTGCGCCTCGCCGCCCACCATTGCCCGGTGCTTTAGCAGACAGTTACCTTCAATCACCGCATTCTCCGCAACCTGGGAACTGTAGCGCACAGTGGGAATGGCATCCTCGCCGCGACCCGCGATCAGACGGGCATGCCCGTAAATCCGCGCGTTATCGCACACCCAAACGTCATTCTCCTCGTTTCCCTCAAGCCTGGCGTGGTCAAAGACTTCCGCCCGATGTTCGACAAAAGCGTGCTCGACGTAGGCCTCGCCATAGATCTGCGCCTGATGGAGAATGCGCGACGCGCTGACGGTGGCTCGCTGATAAATCTGCAGCACTTTGTCGCGGTCGGCGGTCAGCCCGCGGGCGGCAATCACCTGACAGTGGGGCAGAAGACGCGCCTCGTCGGCGAGGCGACAGTCACCGCGCACCGTACTCAGGCTAATCGTGACGTTGTCACCAATCTGCGCGTGATGGCTGATCTGCGAGGCGTGAATGGATGCCCGTCCGCTGATGATAGCCCCATGGCTGACCTCGCAGGGGCCATGGAGTTGGGCATCGTCGAGGATGCGCGCCCCGGCGAAGACCACGCTGTTGGCATCGTAGATCCAGCACTCTCCCTGCTGGCTGAGAGCGCTTTCCTCCTCCACCCAGCCGCCTTCGCTGCCCGCTTTGACGTCAGCGAAATCGATAAGCGCCACGATCTGGCGCAGGGTGACGCACTGTTTGCCATCCTCTGCCTGGTAACAATACTGCCGGGTCTGTTCGCTGAGACGGTATTTATGCATTCCCGATCCTCATTACTTATGGTTAACATAAACATAGCAAAGATCGCCGTAGCGCGTGGGATAAGGTTCCTTTAGAATGCAACTTCAAATTAAATTGATATCATCAATAAAATGAACAAAACGCATACGTCGCGGCAGGTGCTGAACCTGCCGGCGGGTTACTTTGGCATGGTGCTCGGCACCATCGGGATGGGCTTTGCCTGGCGTTACGCCAGCACCCTCTGGCCGGTCAGCCGCAGCATTGGTGATGGGCTGGTGACGCTGGCGATGGCGATGTGGGTCCTGCTCAGCATGGCGTTTATCAGCCGGGCGATCCGCTTTCCGGCGAGTGTGCTGCAGGAGATGCGACATCCGGTCAGCAGCAGCTTCGTCAGCCTGTTTCCCGCCACCACCTTGCTGGTATCGATTGGTCTGGTACCCTGGTGCCGGCCGCTGGCCATCGGGCTGTTTGTGCCGGGCGTGGCGCTGCAGCTCGCCTATGCCGCCTGGCAAAGCGGCGGCCTGTGGCGGGGAAACCATCCTCGCGAGGCCACCACGCCGGGGCTGTATCTGCCCACGGTGGCGAATAATTTTATCAGCGCGATGGCCTGCGGCGCGCTGGGGTTTACCGACGCCGGACTGGTATTCCTTGGCGCCGGGGTCTTCTCCTGGTTGAGCCTTGAGCCGGCTATCCTCCATCGGCTGCGCAGCGCAGGCGAACTGCCGACCGCGCTGCGCACGTCGTTGGGGATCCAGCTGGCGCCTGCGCTGGTGGCCTGCAGCGCCTGGCTCAGCGTCAACGGCGGGGAGGCTGATATCTTTGCTAAGCTGCTGTTTGGCTACGGTCTGCTACAGCTGTTGTTTATGCTGCGTCTGATGCCCTGGTATCTTCGCCAGCCGTTCAATGCTTCTTTCTGGAGCTTCTCGTTCGGTATTTCCGCACTGGCCACTACCGGCCTGCATCTGGGCCAGGCGAAGGCGGACGGCTTTTTTCATCATCTGGCGCTGCCGCTCTTTATTTTTAGCAATCTGGTCATCGGCCTGCTGCTGCTGCGCACAGGGCTGCTGTTGGTCAGCGGGAAACTGTTGCTACAGGTCGACCGGGAAACACTCCTGAATAAGAAGGAAGGATCATGACAACGCGTGACGCGGACTATTTTAGTGAAAAATATGGCCTGACCCGTACCCACTCCGAGGTGCTGCATGCCGCGACGATGGTGCCGCCGGGGCGGGCGCTGGATCTGGGCTGCGGCAACGGACGTAACAGCCTTTATCTGGCGGCGAACGGCTTCACGGTGACGGCGTGGGATAAAAATGCGATGAGCATCAATAATCTGGAGACTATTCGCGCCGCCGAAGGGCTGGATAATTTGCAGACCGCGGTGAAAGACCTCAACAGCCTGACCTTTGACGGCGAGTATGATCTGATCCTCTCCACCGTGGTGATGATGTTTCTTGAGGCCGGCGCTATCCCGGGACTCATCGGCAATATGCAGCGTTGCACCGCCGCCGGGGGCTATAACCTGATTGTCGCGGCGATGGACACCGAGGACTATCCCTGCACCGTCGGCTTCCCGTTTGCTTTTAAACCCGATGAACTTCGGGAGTACTACCGGGGCTGGGAATTACTGAAATACAACGAGGACGTCGGTGAGCTGCATCGGACCGACGCCAGCGGCAACCGGATCAAACTGCGCTTCGCCACGCTGCTGGCGCGCAAGCCCGCATAATCCTCAGCGGCGCGTGAAATGGCTTAATTTGACCGCGCCGCCTTTCGCTAATACCCATCGGATAAAGACGCGCGAAAAGCCTCGCTGAACAGAGGGTTAAAGGCGACCTGTTCACCTATTAAGTAATTATTTAATAACGTAATGTTGATCCCATCAATATTTGTATATCTTCCTTGACGAAGCCCTCATTTTGTCACAAAACTACTGGGTCTTATCTGCTATAACGTCTGCCGAAAAAACTGCATTTACAGGGATCTCTTTATGCGTACTCGCGTGTTATTTAAAGTCGCCGCTCTGGCGGGGATGTTAGCGTTGACGGGCTGTGCGTCCAAACTGGCGCAGCCGAATCAGTATTCGGGCTTTTTAAAAGATTATTCCAACCTGAAAGAAGCCACCACTGCCTCCGGCAAGTCGGAGCTGCGCTGGATCGACCCAAACTACAATCCGGCTAACTACGATAATGTCGTCTACCATCCGGTAACGTACTATCCGGTACCGAAGCCGACGACCCAGGTCGGTGAAAAGGCGCTGCAGGATATTCTTAATTACACCAACAAACAGCTCAAACAGGCCATTTCCGAGCGTAAACCGCTGGCTACCACCGCCGGCAAGCGTAGCCTTATTTTCCGCGGGGCGATCACCGGGGTGGACTCCAGCAAAGAAGGGCTGCAGTTCTATGAAGTGGTTCCGGTCGCGATGATTGTTGCCGGTACTCAGGCCGCCACCGGCCATCGTACGATGGACACCGACCTCTATTTTGAAGCCGAACTGATTGACGCCAGCACCAACAAGCCGGTGATCAAAGTGGTTCGTAAAGGGGAAGGAAAAACCCTGGCCAATGAAAACACGCCGCTGACCATCGAAACCATGAAGCAGGTGATCGATGATATGGCGGTCGACGCCGTCAAATTCGACCCTTCCCAGCGGTAATCTCGCCAGCGCCGTCTGCCGACGGCGCTGTTTTATCTTCCGCCGTTTCAGGCCAGCTTTCGGCGCAGCAGCAGCTGTTCCGGTTTGGCAAACATCACCAGATTACCCAACAGGATCAGCGCCAGTCCGATAACGGCGTTGCTGTGCCATACATAGCCTTCATAGACGGTGGAGATGGACAGGGCGACCAGCGGAAACAGCAGCGTACTGTAGGCGGCTTTGCTGGCGCCGATGCGTCCCACAAGGGTGAAATAGGCGCCGAAGGCGACAACTGAGCCGAACAGCGCCAGGTAAAGCAGGGCGCCAAGATAGCTGACGGTCCACTCCGGCATAAAATTATCCCCGCGGAGGAGTGCGATGGCGCCCATCACCAGCGTGCCGTACAGCATCGCCCAGCTGTTGGTGGTCAGCGTCTCCAGCCCCCGCCGCTGGTGACGAATACTGAACATATTGCCCAGCGAAAAGCCGTAAGTGCCCAGCGCGCTCAGACCGATCCCCCACAGTAGCGAAGCGTTCAGCCCGTTGGCCAGCAGGTCATCCCAGAACAGGGTGACGATACCGGCCAGACCGAGCGCGGCGGCAGCCCAGAAGCGTCCCGGCGGCTGCTGACGGAAGAAAAGAAAGCTGTTGATGGCGTTAAACAGCACCGCCATGGAAAAGATCACCGATTCCAGACCGGTGTTGATCCAGGCGGCGGCGGTATAAAAGCACCAGAAATTGAAGCAGAAGACGCAGCAGCCCTGCAGCAGGCAGCAGAGATGGTCCTTCGCGCCCAGCGGCCGCAGACGTCGCGTGACGAGCAGAATCGCCAGCATCGTGACGCTGGCCACGGCGAAACGCCAGAAAATCGATACCGGCGCCGCCACCGACCCCTGCTGTAAAAAAATCGCAATCCACGTTGTGCCCCAGATAACGACAACGAGTGCATAAAGTAATGCGTTCACCCTGGTTCTCCTCTGCCTGTTGAAGGGAGGAGTATGCCGCCTGCCGCAACCTGCGGCTTTCACCCGCTTGTTGTCGGCTTGCAAATTCTTGCGCTTATTTGTCTTTCGCCGGCGGTGAGGACTGGAAACCGCGTCGCAGTCTCCCTAGACTAGAGTTTTTCCAGACAGGACAGATGCGTGAAGGCGATGGGTTACGGGACGTTTGAAACATTACGGCGACAGAACGCGGTGCTGAAGGGCACCGTGGAGCTGAATTCCGGTATTCAACTGGCCGCCTGGTATAACAACTGCGATACCGTAACGGTACGCAGCGATCATCATACCTTAAGCCTGTACGTCGCCGATGGTTATGAAAGCTATCAAAAGACGCCGCACGGCTGGAAGAATGGCGGCGGCCCGGATCGCTTTTGCCTGATGCCGAAAGGCGATGAAAGCGTCTGGGATATCCGCGGCGATCTGTCGTTTGTCCATCTCTATTGTACCGATGCGCATCTGCGCCGCGTCGGGGAGGAGGTGTGGGATCGCAGCCCGGCGAACTTCACCCTGCAGGAGAAAACCTTCGCCAGCGATGACAAAATCACCACCGTGTATCGTCAGTTTTTGCTGGCTAATGACTGGCGACAGCCGGCGAACCAGCTGACCCTTAGCGCCGCCAGCAGTTTATTGCTCACCCATCTGATCCAGCACTATTCCTCCGTGCAGTGGCGTTTGCCCTCGGTCACCGGGGGACTGGCGCCAGGGGTGAAGCGTCACGTGCTGGCCTGGATCGACGCTCACCTCGATCAGCCACTGACCCTGGCCGACCTGGCGCAGCAGGCGGGACTGAGTGAATTTCATTTTGCCCGTATGTTCCGCCAGTCGCTGAATATGGCTCCGCATCAATATGTGATGCAGCAGCGAATGGCGAAGGCGCAAAACCTGATCTGCCACAGCGCGCTGCCGCTCACCGAGATCGCTCTGGCCTGCGGTTTCAGCTCCGCCAGCCATTTTAGCCATCGGGTCAAAGCCGCCACCGGCCTGACGCCGACCCAGCTACGGGCGGCGCAGCGCGGATAGCACGCCGTAGCTCACTCCGCCGAGCACCACGCCCCAGAATGCGGAGCCAATTCCCGCCAGCGTCACGCCGCTGGCGGTGATCAGAAAGGTCAGCACCGCCGCGTCGCGCTCACTGGCCTGATGTACCGCCTGAAACAGACTACCGCCGATGGTGCCGAGCAACGCCAGGCCGGCCAGCATCTGGATCCACGCTGTCGGCAGGGCCGACATCAGCGCGGTGATCGATCCCCCGAACAGACCGGCCAGCAGATAAAAACCGCCTGCGGCCATGGCCGCCAGCCAACGCTGCTGCGGATCCGGGTGCGCTTCCGGGCTCTGGCAGATGGCGGCGGTGATCGCCGCAATACAGATGGAGTAGACCCCAAACGGCGCCAGCAGCAGCGCCAGCCCCCCGCAGACAACGATCAGCGCGGAGACCGGTACGGCATAGCCTGATGCCTGCAGGGTAGCGAATCCGGGCGCGTTCTGTGAGGCCATGGTCACGAGGAAGAACGGCAGGCCGACGCTGAGCAGCAGCGCCGGGGTAAACTGCGGGGCGATCCATTCCGGCGCCACAAACGCCAGCGGCACAGCGGCGCTGGCCACCTCCCCGGAGGCCGCGGCAATCAGCGCCCCGGCAACCAGCGCGGCGACCACGGCGAAGCGGGGCCACAGCGCCTTACACAGAAGCCAGGCGGCGAGCATGCCGCCGCACAGCAGCAGATGATCCTGGAAGCCGGCGAAGGCCTGCAAACCGAAACGCAGCAGAATGCCGGCCAGCATCGCGGCGGCCAGCGAATGGGGAATGATTTTCATCAGCCGGGCAAACAGGCCGGTAACGCCGCAGAGGACGATCAGCGCATTGGCGAAGATAAATACCCCCACCGCCTCAGGGAGGGTCACCCCCTGCAGGCCGCTGACCAGCAGGGCGGCGCCCGGCGTTGACCAGGCGGTGAGCACCGGCACTTTTCGCCAGCCGCTCAGCGCGAGGGTGCTGACGCCCATGGCGAGGCCCAGGGCCGTCATCCAGCCGGCGATCTGCCCGGGCGTGGCGCCGGCGGCAGCGGCAGCCTGCCAGATGATGGCGGCAGAGCTGGCGTAGCCCACCAGCACGGCGACGAAGCCGGCGAACAGGGTGGGAAGCGGAACGGTAAACGAGCGCATAGTTTTCTCTTGTGCGTTATAACGTCCGATTACTCTATCATTGTGCGTTTTAGCGCACAAGGTTCCTGCGTGGTGAGGGCTGCGCACCGAGGCTCTTGTCGCAAACGGCCCGCGATGCCGCTAATCGCCCTGTTGAATCAGGCAAATGGAGGTATACTCTGGGCTGAAAAATCAGGAGGTAGGATGAATATTGCGCAACATCTGGCGGCCACCCTCAAAAATCTGCGTCAGCAGCGCGGCTGGAGCCTGTCGCGTCTGGCGGAAGAGACCGGGGTGTCGAAAGCCATGCTCGGGCAGATTGAGCGGAATGAATCGAGTCCGACGGTCGCGACGCTGTGGAAGATTGCCACCGGGCTGAACGTGCCGTTTTCGGCGTTTATCGTTCCGGATGACGGCGCGGCGCCCTCCGCGTTTGACCCGCAGCAGCAGGCGATGGTGGTGACCCCGGTCTTCCCGTGGGACCCGGAGTTGCGCTTTGATCATTTCTCGATAACCCTTGCTCCCGGGGCGCTGAGCGAATCGACGCCGCATGAGCAAGGGGTGATTGAGCATGTTGTCGTGATTAGCGGTACCCTGGATCTCTGCTTACAGGGGGAGTGGCACTCGCTGCAGGCGGGTGAGGGTCGGCGCTTCGCCGGCGATGCGGCGCATGCCTACCGGAACAGCGGCGCCCAGGCGGCTCATTTCCATTCGCTTATCCACTATCCAAAAGAAAAAACCGCGGGCGAACCCGCGGCCAGACAAGATGACTGATGATAACCACTCACAACGTGACGAGGAAAATCCGGAATACGTGATGACAGTACTCTGTACGGTGATTTGAGGGAAATATCTTTTCCTTCAATACTTTGCTGAAAACTGAAAATTCGTCGTCCCGCGACGGCGGAAAAGGTTTTCGTCTGCGCCCGGTTCTGACTACAATAGCCGCCATTTCGACCCCCTTATACTGGATAACAACACGCGTATGCGCCTGCACAATCATCGTCTTGAACTTCTTAGTCCTGCCCGCGACGCCGGTATCGCTCGCGAAGCGATCCTTCACGGCGCCGATGCCGTTTATATCGGTGGACCTGGCTTTGGCGCCCGCCACAACGCCAGCAACAGCCTGAGCGACATCGCCGGTCTGGTGCCTTTCGCCCATCGCTTCGGCGCCAAGGTCTTTGTGACGCTGAACACCATTCTGCATGACGATGAGCTGGAGCCGGCGCAGCGGCTGATTAGCGATCTCTACGACGCGGGCGTCGATGCGCTGATTGTCCAGGATATGGGGATCATGGAGCTGGACCTGCCGCCGATCGAGCTGCACGCCAGCACCCAGTGCGACATCCGCAGCGTGGAGAAAGCAAAGTTTCTCTCAGACGCCGGTTTCAGCCAGATCGTGCTGGCGCGCGAGCTGAACCTCAGTCAAATCAAAGCCATTTACGATAATACTGACGCCACCATCGAATTCTTTATCCATGGCGCGCTGTGCGTGGCCTATTCCGGCCAGTGCTACATTTCCCACGCCCAGACCGGACGCAGCGCCAACCGCGGCGACTGCTCGCAGGCCTGCCGCCTGCCGTATACCCTGAAGGACGATCAGGGGCGAGTGGTGGCCTATGAAAAACATCTCCTGTCGATGAAAGACAACGACCAGACCGCCAACCTGGCGGCGCTGATCGATGCCGGGGTGCGCTCCTTCAAAATCGAAGGCCGTTACAAAGACATGAGCTACGTGAAAAACATCACCGCTCACTACCGCCAGATGCTGGACGCCATTATTGAAGACCGCGGCGATCTCGCGCGCGCCTCGGCAGGGCGCACCGAGCATTTCTTTATCCCGTCCACCGATAAAACCTTCCACCGCGGCAGCACCGATTACTTCGTTAATGCCCGTAAAGGCGATATCGGCGCCTTTGATTCGCCAAAATTTATCGGACTGCCGGTGGGCGAAGTGCTGAAGGTGGGTAAAGACCATCTCGACGTCGAGGTCAGCGAACCGTTAACCAACGGCGATGGCCTTAACGTGATGATTAAGCGTGAAGTGGTGGGCTTCCGCGCCAATACCGTGGAAAAAACCGGCGAAAATCGCTATCGGGTGTGGCCGAACGAGATGCCTGCGGATCTGCACAAAGTGCGCCCGCATCAGGCGCTCAACCGAAACCTTGATCACAACTGGCAGCAGGCGCTGCTGAAGACCTCCAGCGAACGCCGCATCGCCGTAGACGTCACCCTAAGCGGCTGGCAGGAGCAGCTGGTTCTCACCATGACCTGTGAAGATGGCGTCAGCGTGACCCACACCCTTGACGGGGAGTTCGCCGAAGCTAACCAGGCGGAGAAAGCGCTGGCTAACCTGCGTGACGGTGTCACAAAACTGGGGCAAACCATTTACTATGCGCGCGAGGTGCAGGTCAATCTGCCGCCGCTGTTTGTGCCCAACAGCCTGCTCAACCAGCTGCGGCGTGAAACGGCCGAAATGCTGGATGCCGCGCGGCTCAATGCCTGGCAGCGCGGCACCCGTAAGCCGGTCTCTGTGCCGCCGCCGGTCTACCCGGAGACCCATCTCTCCTTCCTCGCCAACGTTTATAACCACAAGGCGCGGGCGTTCTACCAGCGCTATGGCGTGCAGCTGATTGACGCTGCCTATGAAGCGCACGAAGAGAAGGGCGATGTGCCGGTGATGATCACCAAACATTGCCTGCGCTTTGCCTTCAACCTCTGTCCGAAACAGGCGAAAGGCTCCATCAAGAGCTGGAAAGCCACGCCGATGCAGCTGATCCATGGCGATGAAGTGCTGACCCTGAAGTTTGACTGCCGTCCGTGCGAAATGCACGTGGTCGGCAAGATCAAAAACCATATCCTCAAAATGCCGCACCCGGGTAGCATCGTGGCCTCCGTCAGCCCGGATGAGCTGATGAAGACCCTGCCGAAGCGCAAAGGGGCCTGATCCGCGGCGACGCTACTGGCTGTGTGATGCCCGCGGTTCGCGGGCGTCCTGCCAGCGGTGGTGCTCGCGCAGGTCGGCGGCGTTCTCTTCGCACCGGCTGCGAAGCTCATCGCTATCCGCCTCGTGCAGCAGCTGCTGCTCGAGGCTCTGTACCGGAAAGTAATCGTGCCCCTGACGGTGGGCCAGCAGATGCCCGGAAAAAAGCGCGCACAGCAACAGCAGGGCGCTCATGCTTCTCCTCAACATACCTTTTCTCTGTGAATCAATGGCGTGGGCTTACTATGCCAGGCGCTGTGCAGGTTTTTTTCCCGGTTTATCAAAGAAGGGCAAGGGTTTGTCAATGTCTGCTGAAAGAGGGTGAAAAAAGCCTGGCGTAGAAGGCCAGGCGTGAGGGATTACGCTTTTGGCGGCCGTGGTTTCCCGCTGTGCTCACCGCCTTTTGGCGGCTGCTTGCCACCATGCTGCGGTTGTTTGCCGTCTCGTTGCGACTGCTTGCCGTTGTGTTGCGCTTGCTTACCGTCGTGCTGGCCGTTTTTCGCCGCCGATTTACCCTGATGCTGCGCGCTTTTTTCTGGCGGCGGCGGGTTGTCGGCAGCGAAAGCCCATGACGATATTCCCAGCGTCATCGCGGCAGACAGTAAAGCTAACTTCTTCATAGCAATATCCTTTCTTCTGATGTGTCCGCGTATTTCAGCAGGTAAAAGTGAAGACAAGATGGAGATCTCCGGATCCGGATGACTCTGCATCCTGGTTCAAACTTTAAGACCTGAGGCGGTCATCAGCAGGCGAAACAGCAGGCTGATGGCGGCCAGCGTCAGCACGCTGCCTCCCCACAGCGCGATCAGCCACAGCAGACGTTTGGACCAGACGGTTTTCATCAATGATAACCCTCCCCTGGCTGGACTTTGCCGCGGAACACGTAATAGCTCCAGCAGGTATAGCCAAGAATAACCGGAATAATCAGCAGCGCGCCCACCAGCATAAAGCCCTGGCTTTGCGGCGGGGCGGCGGCCTGCCACAAGGTAATCGATGGCGGAATAATATGCGGCCAGATGCTGATCCCCAGGCCGCTAAAGCCGAGAAACACCAGGCCCAGCGTTAGGGTGAAAGGCGAGACATGGCGGTCGTGCAGAGGCAGTGTGCGCCACAGCCAGGCGCTAATCAGGAGCACCAGCAGCGGCACCGGCAGCAGGAAATAGAGATTCGGCAGGCTGAACCAGCGGGCGGCGATCGCCGGGTGCGCCAGCGGCGTCCACAGGCTGATGACGGCAAACACCGCCAGCAGGGCAACCAGCAACTGTCGCGACGCGCTGCGCATCCGCTGCTGCAGCGCGCCTTCGCTCTTCATCACCAGCCAGGTGGCGCCGAGCAGCGCATAGGCCACGCACAGCCCGAGTCCGCAAAACAGGCTGAACGGGGTCAGCCAGTCAAACATGCCGCCGCTGAAGGCGCGACCGCTGACGGTAAATCCGTCGATCACCGCTCCGACCACCACGCCCTGGCTGAAGGTCGCCAGCAGGGAACCGCCAAAGAAGGCGCGGTCCCAGAATGGCCGGTGCGACGGCGTGGCCTGGAAACGAAATTCAAAGGCCACGCCGCGAAAGATCAGGCCGATCAGCATCAGGGTCAGGGGGATCGACAGGGCGTCGATTATCACCGCATAGGCGAGGGGAAAGGCGCCAAACAGACCGGCGCCGCCCAGCACCAGCCAGGTCTCATTGCCATCCCATACCGGGGCGACGCTGTTCACCATCACGTCGCGCTCTGTGCTGCCCCGGACCGTGCCGAACAGCATGCCAATGCCCAGATCAAAGCCGTCCATGACGATGTACATCAGCGTGGCAAAGACGATAATCACGAACCAGATCACCGATAATTCGATACCCATTAGCGAGACTCCTTCTGCAGATAACCTTCAGTAGCGGCGGACAGCGGGCGGGCTGGCGTACCGGTTGTCGCGGGTTGCACCTCCTGCGGCCCCTTGCGGATCAGGCGCAGCATGTAGCTGTAGCCGACCCCGAAGACGGCGCTGTAAACCACAATAAAGGTCAACAAACTGACCGACATATGCAGATCGCCGTGGGCGGAAACCGCCTCGGCGGTGCGCTGAACGCCATACACCACCCATGGCTGGCGGCCCACTTCGGTGGTCACCCAGCCGGCGAGAATCGCAATCAGTCCTGAGGGGCCCATCCACAGGGCAAAGCGCAGAAACGGCCGCGAGTGGTACAGCCGGTCGCCGCGGCGCAGCCACAGGGCCAGCGCCCCGAGCAGTAGCATCAGCATGCCGAGACCAGCCATCAGGCGAAATGACCAGAACACCACGGTGGAGTTTGGCCGATCCTCAGGGGTGAACTCCTTCAGCGCCGGCACCTGTTTAACCAGGCTGTGGGTGAGGATCAGACTGCCCAGCGCCGGGATCTCAAGCCCGTAGCGGGTGCGCTCCTGTTCCATATCTGGCCAGCCAAACAATAATAACGGCGTCGGCTCGCCGGGCGGGTTTTCCCAGTGGCCCTCAATGGCGGCGATTTTTGCCGGCTGGTGTTTCAGGGTGTTCAGGCCATGCATATCGCCGATCAGCGCCTGGACCGGCGCGACCAGCAGCGTCATCCATAGCGCCATGGAGAACATCTTGCGGATCGCTGGCGACTGATTGCCGCGCAGCAGATGCCAGGCCGCCGAGGCGCCGACGAACAGCGCGCTGCTGAGAAATGCCGCCACCGTCATGTGCAGCAAGCGGTAGGGGAACGACGGGTTAAAGATCACCGCCAGCCAGTCGACGGGCACCACCTGACCATCGACGATCTCAAACCCCTGCGGGGTCTGCATCCAGCTGTTGGAAGCGAGGATCCAGAAGGTCGAGATGATAGTCCCCAGCGCCACCATGCAGGTGGCGAAAAAGTGCAGCCCCGGCCCCACGCGGTTCCAGCCGAAGAGCATGACCCCGAGAAAACCGGCTTCCAGAAAGAACGCCGTCAGGACTTCATAGGTCAGCAGGGGGCCGGTGATGCTGCCCGCGAACTGCGAAAAACCGCTCCAGTTAGTGCCGAACTGATAGGCCATCACCAGCCCGGACACCACTCCCATACCGAAGTTGACGGCGAAGATCTTCGACCAGAAATGGTACAGCGAGCGCCAGGTGGGATTTTTGCTTTTCAGCCACAGGCCTTCGAGAACCGCCAGGTAGCTTGCCAGGCCAATGGTGATGGCGGGAAAGATAATATGAAACGAGACCGTAAAGGCGAATTGAATTCGCGCCAGATGGAATGCATCAAGACCGAACATGCAGGACTCCACAACAAAATTGATTCAGCGCAATTTTAGGCAGGGTGGCGGCAAGGGGGGCAGAGGCAGTCGGTTCATTTTTTATCATAACAGTTGGCGGCTGTTATGATCTTTTTGCCGGTCTCCGGGGACCGCCAACATAGAGATCCCTCGGGTGAACAGCGTCATTTTTAACGCTGAAAGCAAAGCCAGATTGTTGGCCAGGAAAATATTAATAATCTATTTCATTGTATTATCGTAGTCTTACGGATCAGCTTAGACCTGTAGCTGCCCGGGAAAGCGCGGTCGTTTAATTTTTGTGAGCAATATCCTCTGATTACGACAGATATAGCATTTTATTATCTGTTCTTTATTAATGAATTTAACGGCTGCACACGTTTGTTAGTATGAGAATCAGTAAAAAGGATGAGTCAGTTAATTATGAATTAAATAATTTTAAATTGTCGTATTTAGCCGTGCTTTGTATTTTATTCTCAGGATATCAATAAAAGGGAATGGTCATGTCAGAAAAAGGATTACATAGCTTATGTATTACCATCGGTATCATGTTCATTTTTTGGTTATGCATCTTATCGTTTTTTTGGACAATTTTCTCGTGAACCTTTCCTGCGGGCGTTCTGTGTGACCGGGTTGCGCTGTTTTACATAACAGTTACTTAAAAGTGTTAATTTATAACAACTGATATATGATAAAGGGAGGTTGCAGCAAGGAAAGGGTGACAATGAAAAAGTATCAACAGCTGGCGCAGCAGCTGACCGACCAGATCGCGCTTGGCGTCTGGTTGCCGGGCGATCGGCTCCCCTCGCTGCGCGAGCAGGTGGTCAGCAGCGGCATGAGCTTTATGACCGTCAGCCATGCCTATCAGCTACTGGAAAGCCAGGGGCGCATCGTCGCCCGACCGCAGTCGGGATATTACGTCGCTCCGCAGCCGGTGAAGCTTCGTCAGCCGGCGCCGCCTGCTCAGGTGACCCGCGATGAAGCGGTCGATATCAATACTTACATCTTTGAGGTGCTCCAGGCCAGCCGCCAGGCGTCAATGCTGCCCTTTGCCTCGGCCTTCCCGGACCCGCGTCTCTTCCCACTCCAGCAGCTTAACCGCTCGCTGGCGCAGGTGAGTAAAACCGCCACCGCCATGAGCGTGATTGAGAACCTGCCGCCGGGCAACGCGGAGCTACGGCACGCCATTGCCCGGCGCTATGCCCTGCAGGGGATGAACGTCTCGCCCGACGAGATCGTCATTACCGCCGGAGCGCTGGAGGCGCTAAACCTCAGCCTGCAGGCGGTGACCGAGCCCGGTGACTGGGTGGTAGTGGAGAATCCCTGTTTCTACGGAGCCCTGCAGGCGCTGGAGAGGCTGCGTCTGAAGGCGCTGTCGGTGGCCACCGACGTCAAAGAGGGCATTGACCTGACGGCGCTGGAGGCGGCCCTGCAAAACTATCCGGTCAAGGCCTGCTGGCTGATGACCAACGGCCAGAACCCGCTCGGCTTCACCCTCAGCGCCGAAAAAAAAGCAGCGCTGGTGGCGCTGCTGGCGCGCTATGACGTGATGCTGATTGAAGATGATGTTTACAGCGAGCTCTACTTTGGCCGCGAGAAGCCGTTGCCGGCGAAGTTCTGGGATCAACAGGATATGACGCTGCACTGCAGTTCGTTTTCAAAATGTCTGGTGCCCGGCTTTCGCATCGGCTGGGTGGCGGCCGGGAAACAGGCGCGGCGGATCCAGCAGCTGCAGCTGATGAGTACGCTCTCCACCAGCTCGCCGATGCAGTTAGCCCTGGTGGATTACCTGTCGACCAAACGCTATGACGCCCATCTGCGCCGTCTCCGCCGCCAGCTGGCGGAACGTAAACAGCAGGCCTGGCAGGCGCTGCTGCGCCATCTGCCGCCGGAGGTCACTATCCATCACAGCGACAGCGGCTATTTTCTGTGGATCGAACTACCGGAAGGGGCCGACGCCAGCGTGCTGAGCGCCAGGGCGCTGGCGTCGCACATCAGCATCGCCCCGGGAAAAATGTTCTCCACCACCGCCAGCTGGACCTCGTTTTTCCGCTTTAATACCGCCTGGGGCTGGGGAGAACGCGAAGAGCAGGGGGTGAAGCGCCTGGGCGAGCTAATTCGTGAGCAGCTTTCCTGATCGCTTTGGCTATTTTTCGCCGCGATAAACAATCGCTAAAAATAAACGAAGATGGATTTTTATCGAGGCCGGTCATTATTTTACCGGCGCTCACCATAGGAAATACGCATACCCCTCCTTTTTCTCTAACTCGTTGTCTATAATCCATAAAGTCAGTCTTGTGTTGGCGATTTTTGCGTAATGCGTCCCGGGTCACAACCTGAATAAATTCCCCCGAGGGCGTTAATCCGCTGACTACCCTTATTTCAGGAGATATTTTTACGGCACGGCTGCCGCTAATTCCCTTGTGACAGGAGTAACACCTGATGAGCAAAAAATTGGCCCGTTGCAGCCTTTATGTGCTGGGGATGGCCTGCCTGACCGTCCAGGCGGCTGAGCCACTCACCTCGCTGGATAAACCGGAAGGGCGACTGGATATTATTGCCTGGCCGGGGTATATCGAACGCGGTCAGACCGACAAGCAGTACGACTGGGTCAGCCAGTTTGAAAAGGAGACCGGCTGTCAGGTTAATGTGAAAACTGCCGCCACCTCTGACGAAATGGTTAGCCTGATGGCCAAGGGCGGCTACGATCTGGTGACTGCCTCGGGCGATGCTTCGCTGCGTCTGATCATGGGCAAACGCGTTCAACCGATTAACACAGCGCTGATTGCCGGGTGGCACACTCTCGACCCGCGCATTGCGCAAGGGGCATGGTTTAACGTCGGGGGCAAAGTTTACGGCACGCCGTATCAGTGGGGACCGAATCTGCTGATGTACAACACCCGCGTATTCCCGACGCCGCCGGACAGCTGGAGCGTGGTCTTCGTGAAGCAGGATCTTCCGGATGGCAAAACCAATCAGGGGCGGGTGCAGGCCTATGATGGCCCGATCTATATCGCCGACGCCGCGCTGTTTGTCAAAGCCACCCAACCGCAGCTGGGGATCGAAGATCCCTATCAACTGACCGAAACCCAGTACAACGCGGTGCTGAAGGTGCTGCGTGACCAGCAACCGCTGATCCACCGCTACTGGCATGACGCCACCGTGCAGATGAACGACTTCAAAAACGAAGGGGTGGCCGCCTCCAGCTCGTGGCCCTATCAGGCCAACGGCCTGAAGGCGGAAGGCCAGCCTGTCGCTACCGTATTTCCGAAGGAGGGGGTGACCGGCTGGGCGGATACCACCATGCTGCACAGCGAGGCGAAGCACCCGGTCTGCGCTTATAAATGGATGAACTGGTCGCTCACGCCGAAGGTGCAGGGCGATGTAGCGGCCTGGTTCGGCTCGCTGCCGGTGGTGCCTGAGGGCTGTAAAGCCAGCGCGCTGCTCGGAGAGAAGGGCTGTGAGACCAACGGCTACGACCAGTTTGCCCGCATCCACTTCTGGAAAACGCCGGTTGCCGAGGGGGGGAAATACGTTCCCTACAGCCGCTGGACGCAGGACTACATTGCGATAATGGGCGGCCGCTAAGGATCGGAGGCAAACAATGACGTACGCGGTCGAGTTTCAGAATGTATCGCGCCTGTATGGCGATGTGCGGGCGGTGGACGGGGTCAGCATTGGTATCCGCGACGGCGAGTTTTTCTCCATGCTGGGACCTTCGGGCTCGGGGAAAACCACCTGCCTGCGGCTGATTGCCGGTTTTGAGCAGCTCTCCGGCGGCACCATCCGGATCTTCGGTCAGCCGGCCAGCGAGCTGCCGCCCTGGCAGCGGGACGTCAATACCGTGTTCCAGGACTATGCGCTTTTTCCCCATATGTCGATCCTCGACAATGTCGCTTACGGCCTGATGGTCAAAGGCGTGGCGAAGAAAGCGCGCCATGCCCGCGCCCAGGAGGCGCTGGAGAAGGTGGCCCTCGGTTTTGCGCACCATCGCAAGCCCTCCCAGCTCTCTGGCGGCCAGCGGCAGCGGGTCGCCATCGCCCGGGCGCTGGTGAACCAGCCGCGGGTGCTGCTGCTCGACGAGCCGCTGGGCGCCCTGGATTTAAAGCTGCGCGAGCAGATGCAGGTGGAGCTGAAAAAGCTGCAGCAGTCGCTGGGGATCACCTTCATCTTCGTCACCCACGACCAGAGCGAAGCGCTGTCTATGTCCGATCGCGTGGCGGTGTTTAACAACGGGCGCATTGAGCAGGTGGATGCCCCGCAGGATCTTTATCTGCATCCGAAGACCGCCTTTGTCGCCGGTTTTGTCGGCACCGCCAACGTCTTTGAGGCCGAGGCGGCCCGGCGGCTATGCGGCCTGGCGGGCTGCTGGTCGCTGCGCCCGGAACATGTTCGCCTGCAGGGCGGCGGCGAAGTGCAGGTGCAGGGTGTGGTGCAGGCGGTACAGTATCAGGGGGCGGCAACGCGGATCGAGCTCCGGCTGGCGGATGGCGACAAGCTGCTGGTCAGCCAGGCCAATATCGACGGCGCGGCGGCGGCGAGCGTTCCGCGAACCGGGCAAACGGTGCAGGCGTCATGGTCGCGTGCGGCGATGACCCCGCTGGAAAGCGGAGGCTGAGATGACCATGGCGATTGTTCCTGCGCAGGCCGGACGCGTATCGGGGATCTTCTGGCGCCGGCCGGCGCTGGGCCTGTTTTTGCTGCTGCTTGGGCCGTTGATGTGGTTTGGCATCGTCTATCTGGGATCGCTGCTGACCCTGCTGTGGCAGAGTATCTATACTTTTGACGACTTCACCATGTCGGTGACCAGCGACTTCACGCTGGCCAATCTGCAGGCGCTGTTCAACCCTGCCAACTACGACATTATCGTTCGCACCCTGGTCATGGCGCTGTGCGTGACGCTGGCCAGTGCTCTGCTGGCGCTGCCGATGGCCTGGTATATGGCGCGCTACACCAGCGGCAAAATGAAGGCCTTCTTTTATATCGCGGTCATGCTGCCGATGTGGGCCAGCTATATCGTCAAAGCCTACGCGTGGGTGCTGCTGTTAGCCAAAGATGGCGTGGCGCAGTGGTTCCTCGGCCATCTCGGGCTGGAAGGGGCGCTGAACGCTCTGCTGACCGTCCCGGCGGTGGGCGGCAACACCTTATCCACCTCCGGACTCGGACGCTTCCTGGTCTTCGTCTACATCTGGCTGCCTTTTATGATCCTGCCGGTGCAGGCGGCGCTGGAGCGTATCCCGGGCTCTTTGCTGCAGGCCTCGGCCGATCTTGGCGCCGCCCCGCGGCAGACCTTCCGCTACGTGGTCCTGCCGCTGGCTATTCCCGGGATTGCCGCCGGGTCTATCTTCACCTTTTCGCTGACGCTGGGCGATTTTATCGTGCCGCAGCTGGTCGGCCCGCCGGGGTACTTTATCGGCAATATGGTTTACTCGCAGCAGGGGGCGATCGGCAATATGCCGATGGCGGCGGCGTTTACCCTCGTGCCGATCGTGCTGATTGCCCTTTATCTGGCGTTCGTGAAACGTCTGGGAGCCTTCGATGCACTCTGAACGCGCACCCTGGTATCTGAAACTGGCGACATGGGGCGGGGTGGTCTTTCTCCACTTTCCGCTGCTGATCATCGCCATCTATGCTTTTAATACGGAAGATGCCGCCTTCAGTTTTCCGCCGCAGGGGCTGACGCTGCGCTGGTTCAGCGAGGCGGCAGGGCGCAGCGATATTCTGGAGGCAGTGACGTTGTCACTTAAAATTGCCGCCCTGTCGACGGCCATCGCCTTAGTGCTTGGCACGCTTGCTGCAGGAGCCCTGTGGCGGAGCACCTTTTTTGGTAAGAACGCGGTGTCGCTACTGCTGCTGCTGCCCATCGCCCTGCCGGGGATTATTACCGGCCTGGCGCTCCTGACCGCCTTTAAAGCGGTAGGCCTTGAACCTGGTCTGCTGACCATCGTGGTGGGGCACGCGACCTTCTGCGTGGTGGTGGTGTTTAACAACGTCATCGCCCGCTTCCGCCGGACCTCCTGGAGCCTGGTGGAGGCCTCGATGGATTTGGGGGCGACCGGCTGGCAGACCTTTCGCTACGTGGTGCTGCCCAATCTGGGATCGGCGCTGCTGGCGGGCGGGATGCTGGCATTCGCCCTGTCATTTGATGAAATCATCGTCACGACTTTTACCGCGGGGCATGAGCGAACTTTGCCGCTGTGGTTACTGAATCAGCTGGGGCGGCCGCGAGATGTGCCCGTCACCAACGTTGTCGCGCTGTTGGTGATGCTGGTAACAACGATACCAATCTTAGGGGCCTGGTGGCTCACCCGCGACGGCGATAACGTCGCCGGAAACGGGAAATAAAACCATGAAACAGGATAATGCTATGCAACACAACCTCTTGATAAACGGTAAGTTAGTGGCAGGTGAAGGCGAGAAGGTGCCGGTATACAACCCTGCGACCGGCGATGTGATCCTGGAGATTGCCGAAGCGACAGCGGCCCAGGTGGATGCCGCCGTTGAGGCGGCGGATCGGGCGTTCGACGCCTGGAGCCAGACGACGCCGAAAACGCGCGCGGAATGTCTGCTGAAGCTGGCGGATGCCATCGCGGCGCAGGCGGAGACACTGGCGCAGCTGGAGTCGCTGAACTGCGGCAAGCCGCTGCACTGCGTGCTTAACGATGAGATGCCGGCCATTGCGGACGTTTTCCGCTTCTTCGCCGGCGCCGCCCGCTGCCTGCCGGGAATGGCGGCCGGAGAGTATCTGGAAGGGCATACCTCGATGATCCGTCGCGACCCGGTGGGCGTGGTGGCCTCCATCGCGCCGTGGAACTATCCCCTGATGATGGCGGCCTGGAAGCTGGGCCCGGCGCTGGCGGCAGGCAACTGCGTGGTGCTAAAACCCTCCGAGATCACCCCGCTGACGGCGCTGAAGCTGGCTGAGCTGGCAAAAGATATTTTCCCGGAAGGGGTGGTCAACGTACTGTTCGGCCGCGGCAAAACGGTGGGCGATCCGCTGACCGCCCACGCGAAAGTGCGAATGGTTTCCCTGACCGGGTCGATTGCCACCGGCGCGCATATCATCGGCCATACCGCCTCGTCGATTAAACGTACCCATATGGAGCTGGGCGGTAAGGCGCCGGTCATCGTCTTTGACGACGCGGATATCGATGCGGTGGTGGATGGCGTTCGGACCTTCGGGTTTTATAACGCCGGCCAGGACTGTACGGCCGCCTGCCGGATCTACGCCCAACAGGGTATTTATGAGCAGCTGGTGGAGAAGCTCGGGGCAGCGGTGGCCAGCCTGAAAATGGGAGCGCCGGAGGATGCCGCCACCGAGCTGGGACCGCTGAGCTCGCTGGCCCATCTTGAGCGCGTTAGCGCCGCGGTGGAAGCCGCCAAGGCGCTACCGCATATTAAAGTGGTGACCGGCGGCAATCGGGCGGACGGCGCGGGCTATTATTTCCAGCCGACGCTGCTCGCCGGCGCCCGGCAGGAAGACGCCATCGTGCAGCGCGAAGTGTTTGGCCCGGTGGTCAGCGTGACGCCTTTCAGCGATGAAGCGCAGGCCCTGAGCTGGGCAAATGACTCCCAGTATGGTCTGGCCTCTTCGGTGTGGACGAAAGATGTTGGCCGCGCCCACCGGCTCAGCGCCAGGCTGCAGTACGGCTGCACCTGGGTCAACACCCACTTTATGCTGGTGAGTGAAATGCCGCATGGCGGTCAGAAGCTGTCGGGCTATGGGAAAGACATGTCGATGTATGGCCTTGAGGATTACACCGTGGTCCGCCATGTGATGGTTAAACATGGCTAACGGATTGACCCTTAAGTGGCAACGAATGATTACGCAACGGGTGTGTTAGTTCGCTAATAGTCACGATGGCAAAAATGGTTAAAACTCGCGGCGGGGAATGTGAGATTATTCTGATACCCCTTCAAGAGCTAAGCCATCGTGAGTGCCGGAGATAAGCGCCGGATGGGGTTCGCCAGTCACCCTGGGCGCGTCGCGCCCGGTGGGTGAGGCGGCAACGTCGCGGTTTGCGACCCAATACCGGCCCCTGCCTGATGGCAGGGGCTTTTTTTATGTCCGCACTAAGCCAGGAAGAGGAGTATGCCAGCGATGCTGGCGCAGGAAGGAAATCGCGTTAACCGTGTTCAGCGCTTGGTTTTTTTGCTCGGCAAGCTGGCGCTGCGACGGTCCCGTATATAGGAAATAAGATTATACACCGCCGCGACCAGCAGGATCAGCGCGATGACCAGGGTGATGATTCCGGACATATCCACCTCGAAATATAAAAGCGCATAGCGCTAAAAACATTACCAATAGTTATGAATGTAAGTATTCTCTGAAGAGAAGGCAAATGATATTTGTTGTCATTTAGCGCTATTGGGGGCCCTCGCCAGCGAGGCCTGACATGAAAAGGTTAAGTTACAACGGCTTGTAGCCGCCTTTTATCTTATTAAGATCCAGCGCCTGCGCGGTATATCGCATTTTCGGCCAACGCGCTATAATCTTTTGGTTTGCGATTGGTGAAATATTATCTTTATCAGACGAATCAGATTGCGCTGAACAGAAACTATTTCACGACGATAAATAAGGCTTTTATATTTGCGGTTAACGGGTAATATTTATTCGCAATATTTAATAACCGGCGAGTCAATCCGCCATGCGCGCCAGCGCGGTGGCGCATGCTCCCGGGTTTGACTTTCCGCCGCCGCTCATGCGATCATTTCACGCATATTCGGTTTTAACGTTGATGTCGCTGTGAAAATTTTTGCTTTTATTCTGCTGGCTGTCGGCACCGTGGCGCTGAGCTATGGTAACGCGCCGGCAAAACGTATTCAGGGCTGTGAGAGCGCGGGAGTGGGGCAGGCCGTTTGCGCCGCCGCCGAATGGGATAGTGAGAAAGTGAATGTTTTGCCTCATTATAACCCTGCGCTAAACAAGGTTATTTTCGCAGGCCACTCAGCCCGTATTGTTTATGACCCTAATATAGGCGCGAGCCTCCGCACGTAAAAAAGCAGCCCAGAGGGCTGCTTTTTTAGGTTTCGTTGCTGAGTAAAATGATTAAAACCAGCCAAATCTCACCGACAGCAGGCTGATAAGCGCGAACGCGGCGCAGACATTAATCATAACGACGGTCTTGCTGGAGACATCCATAACGCCACCTTAATGAGTAAGTCCCTAAAGGTATAGTACGGCGGGCGCGGTTGCGCTATCGGATTAAGACGAATCGGGCTTTGTTCTGAATATTCAGCCCAATTCTGAATTTGTTATACAGGTATCTCTGAATCACGACGTCATGGCAGATAATTATCCCACCATGGAACGCTCCTCAGGGAAGGAAAACGAAGAATGACGTTATATCAAAAAATGTTGGTGTTTTACGCCATTATGGGCGTGATCTGCGCCGTAATTAGCTGGTTTTTAACCAAAGAGAGCCGGGTGATCCGCCTGCTGGCGGCCCTGTTGATCGGCGCCACCTGGCCGTTCAGCTTCCCGATGGCGCTCCTCGTCTCGCTGTTTTAACGCTCCGGCGGCGGACGACAGAAAAGGGTGGCGGCAAGGATAAGGTTACTGTATAAAAACACAGTAACCTTATCATGGAGGCAAAAAGGTGAACGGTTTCTTTTCGTCCGTCGCAGGCGCCACATTGCGCTGGCTCGATCTTCCGGGAGAGGGGCTTCCGCTGGTGTTTATCCACGGCCTCGGCTGCGCGTCATCTTACGACTACCCCCGCGTCGCCAGCGCCCCCGCGCTCAACGGGCGGCGCAAAATACTTATCGATCTACCGGGCTTCGGCTACAGCGATAAACCGCACGACTTTAGTTACAACATACATAGCCAGGCGCAAGCGGTGGAGCAAGTCCTCGACCACCTGCGCCTGCAGCGCTTCGCGCTGTACGGGCATAGCATGGGGGGAAGCATCGCCATCGAAGCGGCAGGGTTGCTGGCGGAGCGGGTGACCACGCTGCTGGTTTCTGAACCCAACCTGTTCGCCGGAGGCGGCGAGTACAGCAGGCGCATAGCGGCGCAGTCAGAGGCGGCCTTTATGGCCGAAGGTTACGCCAGGATGCTGGCGGAAGAGCGCTCGCCCTGGGCCGGCTGTTTGCAAAACAGCGCCCCCTGGGCCGTCTGGCGAGCCGCCAGCAGCCTGATACACGGCAGCGACACCCCCTGGTTTACCCAGCTCTGCCAGCTGCGCTGTCATAAGGTGCTGATCGTCGGCGAGCAGTCGCTCCCTTATGCGGATATCGAACGGGTAGAGGCGCAAGGGATCCCGGTCGGGATTGTGCCCCACGCGGGGCACTCGATGGCGTGGGAAAACCCGGAAGGGCTGGCGCAGCTCATCGCCAGCCACGGCTAAGGGGGAGTCGGGGTCAGAATGGCAGTTCGCGAGGCTGGGTCTGGAGCGTTATCCAGCGCAGCTCGGTAAATTCCGCAATCCCGGCCCGACCGCCGAACCGGCCATAGCCGGAGGCTTTGCAGCCGCCAAACGGCATTTGCGCTTCATCATGAACGGTTGGACCATTGATATGGCAAATGCCGGTTTGCAAACGTTGCGCCAGGTTCCACGCTCTGGCGCTGTCGCGGCTGTAGACCGCAGCGGAAAGGCCATAGTCGCTGTCGTTGGCTACCGCCAGCGCCTCTTCGTCGTTATTAACGCGAATAATCGCTTTTACCGGGCCGAAGGACTCTTCGTTCCACAGCCGCATCTCGCGGGTGACGCCGTCCAGCAAGGTAGGCGCCATGTGGGTATCGCTGGCTTTGCCGCCGGTCAGCAGGCGGGCGCCTTTGGCTAAGGCATCGTCGATTAACGCGTTGCAGCGGGTGACGGTGTTCATGTCGACCACCGGGCCGGTCAGGCTGGCGGGGAGAGAAGCGGCGCGCCTGGTCAGCAGAGGGATAAAGCGCTCCGCCACGGCGTTGTCGACAATAATGCGCTCGGTGGACATGCAGATCTGTCCGGCGTTGGCGAAGGCGCCAAAAATGGCGCCCGCCGCCGCCTGCTCAATGTCGGCATCGTCGAGGACCAGCAGCGGCGCTTTGCCACCGAGTTCCAGCACCGCCGGTTTCAGATACTGCCCGCAGGTGCGGGCGATAATCCGCCCCACCGGCGTGGAGCCGGTAAAGTTGACGCGCCGCACCGCCGGATGGGCGATCAGCGACTCCACCAGCGCCGGCGCGTCTTGAGGCGCGCAGGTAAGATAGTTCACCACGCCCGGCGGGAAGCCCGCCGCGTCGAGGGCGTCGATAATCAATCCTTGTGTAGCCGGGGAGAGCTCAGCGCCCTTGAGGATCACCGTGTTGCCGCAGGCCAGCGGCGTCGCCAGCGCCCGGGTGGCAAGGATCAGCGGCGCGTTCCACGGCGCCATGCCCAGCACCACGCCGGCACCCTGGCGGACCCCCATCGCCAGATTGCCCGGCACGTTGGATGGAATGATCTGCCCTTCGATCTGGGTGGTCAGCGCCGCCGCTTCGCGCAGGATATCGGCCGCCAGATGGACGTTAAATCCCGCCCAGTGGGCGGTGGCGCCGGTCTCCGCCGCCATGGCGGCGATAAATTTAGCTTCCCGCAGCAGCATATGTTCCGCCGCGTCGAGCAGTAAGCGTCGCCGTTCCGCCGGGGATGTATCGCGCCACTGCGGGAAGGCGCTGGCCGCGGCCTCGACGCAGCGTTTACCGTCAGCGAGGCTGGCGGCAGCGGCAACCGAGGCGATGTCGTCGTGGGCAGGGTGGCGCCGGGTAAAGGTCCGATGGTCTTCGGCATCGTGCCACTGGCCGGCAATGTACAGATTGCAGGTGATTGTCATGGAGGTAACCTCTTATTCTGCGGTTCCTCCAGTGTACCGGTCGCGGCTGGCGGCGAGCGTGAGCGGGGCGGTTATCGCACATTTTTTTGCCGGAATTGTGCGTAGCTCACAACATCCCAACCGTACCTGGCGCAAAAAGCAGCGCGACGCCGATTAAACCAGCAAATTCAGCGCGATTGGCATAAGGTGATAGCCATTGATTATTTGCCGGGGGCCAGGGGCTGTGCTGTTATTACGGTTCTTATAATCAATAATCAGGGCTTATAACCATGTCTACAGGGAAAACCACGCTGGCGCTGCTGCTGAGCGCGCTGCTGCCGGCCAGCGCCGCATGGGCCGCGGGCAATGACACGCTGGTCTATTGCTCAGAGGCCTCCCCGGAGTCCTTCAACCCGCAGATCGCCAGCTCCGGCCCGTCGTTCGTCGCCAGCTCGCAGGTGCTATATAACCGTCTGGTCACCTTTGACCCGGTGAAGAACACGCCGATCCCGTCGCTGGCCACCGAGTGGCATGTCTCTGAAGATGGCAAAACCTGGACCTTCACGCTGCGTCAGGGGGTGAAGTTCAACAGCAATAAATTCTTCAAACCGACCCGCGATTTTAACGCCGACGACGTCCTGTTTTCGGTACTGCGCCAGATGGATCCTCAGCATCCTTATCACAAGGTGTCGCAGGGGAACTATGAGTACTTCCACGACGTGGGCCTCGATAAGCTGATTAAGTCGGTGAAAAAGGTCGATGACTATCACGTCCAGTTTGTGCTCAATCAGCCGAACGCGGCGTTTCTTGCCGACTGGGGAATGGACTTCGCCTCTATTCTGTCGGCGGAATATGGCGAGGCGATGCTGAAGAAAGGAACGCCAGAAAACGTCGATAACTGGCCTGTCGGCACCGGACCCTATGCTCTGCAGCAGTATAAAGTGGATTCGCAAATCCGCTATATCGCCAATCCCCACTACTGGGAAGGCGAGGTGCCGACGAAGCACCTGATCTTCTCCATCACGCCGAACGTCGAGACCCGGCTGGCTAAACTGCAGACTAACGAGTGCCAGATTATTCCGGCGCCTTCGCCGGTACAGTTCCCGGTGATCAAGGGCAATAACGATCTGACGCTGCACGCCGTCGAGGCGCTGAACGTCGGCTATCTGGCGTTCAACACCGAGAAGAAACCGTTTGATAATGTGCTGGTGCGCCAGGCGTTAAACTACGCCACCGACAAACAGGCCATCGTCAGGGCGGTGTTCCTCGATTCCGGTACGGCGGCGAAGTCGCCGATCCCATCCACCATGCTCGGGTATAAAAAAGACCTCCCGGACTACGACTACGATCCGCAGAAAGCGAAGGCGCTGCTCAAACAGGCGGGTCTGGAGCAAGGGGCGGAAGTGACCCTGTGGTCGATGCCGGTTCAGCGGCCCTACAACCCGAACTCAAAACGCATTGCTGAAATGATCCAAAACGACTGGGCGAAAGTCGGGGTGAAAGCGAAGATCGTCAGCTATGAGTGGGGAGAATACCTGGCCGGCATGCGTAAAGGCGAACACGACAGCGCCCTGTACGGCTGGATGTCAGACAATGGCGACCCGGACAACTTTGCCGGCACGCTGCTCAGCTGTGATAATATCCAGACCGGCTCTAATGCCGCCCGCTGGTGCGATAAGTCGTATGACGCGCTGGTGAAGAAAGCCCTGCTGGTGAGCGATCCGCAGGCGCGCGCCAAACTCTACGATCAGGCGCAAGAGATCTTTTACCAGCAGGCGCCGTGGATCACCCTGGCGACCGGCAAGACCTTCTATGCCACCCGCAGCAACGTCAGCGGCTACACTGTGAGCATGATGGGGAGCGATTTTTCCAAAGCGAAGCTGAATTAAGTGAAAGGAGAACAGAATGGCACATCTGGATGAGGTCATCGTTAAAGTCGATGACATCCTTGCCGAGGGCGTTATCGCGCATATGAATGAGCTGCTGATCGCCCTGAGCGATGACGCGCAGCTCAGTCGTGAGGAACGCTATACTCAGCAGCAGCGCCTGCGCACCGCCATCGCTCACCATGGGCGACAGCATCAGGAAGAGCAGGACGCGCGCCGCGAGCAGTTGACCAAAGGCGGCGCGATCCTCTGAACAGGCGCTCAGAACTGGCGTCTGGCCACCAGCCAGGCGCCCACCACCAGCATCACCGCGCCGCATAATGGCCCGATCAGCGCCCGCAGCGGTACGCCGTGGGCGCGAATTAAATCCATGATCAACCCGCCGACCAGCTGGCTGGCCACCAGTACCGCGATGGTGGTGGCTGCGCCCACGGTCTGATAGCCGCTGATGCTGGCGAAGACGAAAAAGGATCCCAGCATGCCGGGGATCAGCGTCCACCACTTCACGTTCAGGGCCAGCTCATGAAAGCCGGCGACGCCCTGGCGCAGCAGCAACAAGGTCACGAAAATAACGATACCTACCAGCGAATTGAGCAGCATGGCGATGAGGATCGTCGACACCGACTGGGTGATGCGCACCATCAGGGTGTTCTGCACCACCAGGCCTACGCCGGCGGCCACCAGAAAGGTGAGGGTAAGCGACCCATTCATGCCTGGCCGTCCGGGTCCTGGCGCGCATCAAGCTGCAGCTGCATAAAGGTCAGATCCAGCCAGCGACCAAATTTGGTTCCCACCTGCGGCATCTGCCCGGTGGTGATAAAGCCCAGCGTTTCATGCAGGTGCAGCGAGGCGTGGTTCTGCGACTCGATCCCGGCGACCATCACATGTTTATTCAGCCGACGCGCTTCGGCGATCAAGGCGACCAGAAGTTTGCGGCCCAGGCCTTTCCCCTGGTGCTCGGGGTGAACGTACACCGAATGCTCCACGGTGTGGCGAAAGCCGTCAAACGCGCGCCAGTCGCCAAAGGAGGAATAGCCGGTAATGACGCCGTTTTCCTCGCTCACCAGCACCGGAAAGCCTGCCAGCTGGCGGGCTTCAAACCATGCGATGCGGTTGTCGGTATCCACGGTTTTGTCATTCCAGATAGCGGCGGTATGCACGACGGCGTGGTTATAAATCTCGGCGATCGCCGCGCAATCGTCTTTAATGGCAGGGCGGATGGACATAGCAAACCTCAGTTTTCGTACACTATAGTAGTACGATATTATTACAATAATGAACGCTACGCTGTCATCCGTTTTCAGCAAATTTTTTCCTGATGGGCCAGGGGTTACGCGGCCCGACGGGCGGTTGTGTAATGCCTGCGCGCACACTATAGTGTTACGTTATGAATACTATAGAAGACAACCTCAATCAGCGTATCAGCGCGCGCATCCGCATCGAGCGCGAATCCCGTGGCTGGTCGCTGAACGACCTGGCCGAACGGGCGGGCGCCTCGCGGGCGATGATCCATAAAATCGAGCGCGGCGAAAGCAGCCCGACGGCGTCGATGCTGGGCCGCCTTTCCGGCGCCTTCGGCATCAGTATGTCGACCCTGATCGCCAGGGCGGAAATGCAGGAAGGCAAGCTGCTGCGTTTTGCCAGCCAGCCGGTATGGCACGACCCGCAAAGCCACTATCTCCGCCGCCACGTTTCGCCGCGCAGCGATCTGCCCATTGACCTGGTGCAGATCGAGCTGCCGCCCGGCAGCGATGTGCCGATGCCGGCTTCGTCCTATGCGCTGGCACGCCAGCTGATCTGGCTGCAGCGGGGCGAGCTGGTGTTCCTGGAAGGGAATACCCGCCACGAGATGCAGACCGGGGACTGTCTGGAGCTCGGCCCACCGAACGACTGCCGCTTTATCAATGAATCCGCAGAGACCTGCGTCTATCTGGTGGTGCGCCTTAATCAATCGCCATCCGGCTCTTAATGATAAAGCGCATTGCGCATAAAGCAGCTAGCCTCAGTACTGTCTGCTAACAAGAGGAGTTTGCTATGTCAGAACAACCGCAACGCCATCGCCGCTGGGTACTGGCTTCCCGCCCCCATGGTGAACCGACGGCAGAGCATTTCCGCCTGGAAGAGCGCGAGGTGCCCACCCCGGGGCCGGGTCAGGTTCTGCTGCGTACCGTTTATTTATCGCTGGATCCCTATATGCGCGGGCGGATGAGCGACGCGCCGTCCTATTCACCGCCGGTGGCCATCGGCGCGGTGATGGTGGGCGGGACCGTGAGTCGCGTCGTGACCTCGCAGCATGATGATTTTCAACCCGGCGACTGGGTGCTGGGCTACAGCGGCTGGCAGGATTATGAGCTTTCCGACGGCAGCGGGCTGGTGAAGCTGGGGGACAACCCGCAGCACCCGTCCTGGTCGCTGGGGGTGCTGGGGATGCCGGGCTTCACCGCCTACATGGGATTACTGGACATTGGCCAGCCGAAGCCGGGTGACACGCTGGTGGTCGCTGCGGCCACCGGGCCGGTGGGCGCTACGGTCGGACAGATCGGCAAAATTAAGGGCTGCCGTACCGTCGGCGTCGCCGGCGGCGCGGAGAAATGTCGCTATGCGGTTGACACCTTAGGCTTTGATGTCTGCCTTGACCATCGCGCGGCGGACTTTGCCGAACAGCTGGCCCAGGCCTGCCCGCAGGGCATTGACGTCTACTACGAAAACGTCGGCGGCAAGGTTTTTGACGCGGTGCTGCCGCTGCTCAACACCGCGGCGCGGGTTCCGGTCTGCGGACTGGTGAGCGGCTATAACGCCACCGGTCTGCCGGACGGGCCGGACCGTCTGCCGCTGCTGATGGCGACCATCCTCAAGAAACGCATTCGGATGCAGGGCTTTATTATCGGCCAGGATTATGGGCATCGGATCGCGGAATTCCAGCAGCAGATGGGGCGCTGGGTGCAGGAGGGTAAAATTAAATATCGCGAACAGCTGATCGACGGTCTGGAGCAGGCGCCGCAGGCGCTGATCGGCCTGTTGAAAGGTGAAAACTTTGGTAAGGTGGTGATCCGCGTGTCGGCGGATGACTAATACGCCGGGTATAGCCTGAACGCGCCTCTCTCCCGGCCGGGAAGAGAGGCGCTGCATCAATATCAGGCGTAAAAGGCTAACCGCTGGGCGAGCAGATCGACAAAGGCTTCGCGGTCCACATCCAGCATCAGGGTGGTATTGGGCGGATTGCCGGTCAGATGGTAGTAATCGACCACCGTCATCCCCTGGGTATATTTGCCTTCCGTTTCCACGCCGACCCAGCGCTCGATAGTGGTAAAGAGCTCCGGCTTGAGGAGCCAGGCGATGGTGCAGGGGTCGTGCAGCGGCGCGCCGTCGAAGCCCCACTTTTCGTCCTTATGGTAGGCCATAAAGAAGTCGAGCAGTTCGGCGACGATGGTCGATACCGGATTGCCAATCTGGCGGAATCGCTCAATATCCGCAGGAAGGATCTGCGCCCGGTGGGTGACATCCAGGCCTGCCATCACCACCGGGATCCCCGACTGAAAGACCATCTCCGCCGCCTGCGGATCGACGTAGATATTAAACTCCGCCGCCGGCTGCCAGTTGCCCAGCCCCATAGCGCCCCCCATGATCACGATGCGGGCGATCTTCGCGTGCAGCTCCGGATGGCTGGCGAGCAGCAACGCCACGTTCGTCTGCGGCCCGGTGGCCACCAGCGTCACCGGCTCCTGACTTTCGCGCAGCACCCTGGCCATCAGCTCGACGGCGGTGCAGTTTTGCGGCGCAAAGGCCGGCTCCGGCAGGTTCGGGCCATCCAGTCCGCTTTCCCCGTGCACGTTATCGGCAATGATCAGATCGCGCATTAACGGCTTCCACGCGCCGCCGGCGACCGGAATATCCGCGCGGTTCAGCAGGGTCAGCATACGCAGCACGTTGCGCAGAGTCTTCTCCGGGGTCTGGTTGCCTGCGGAGGCGGTGACGGCTTTCACCTCCAGCTCCGGCGAGGCGAGGGCGAGGACCAGGGCGATCGCGTCATCATGTCCCGGATCGCAATCAATCATTATCGGCAGTGCCATAGCAGCTCCTTGTTGGCGTTGTTCTGTGACCAGATTAACGCTGCGGCGCGAGGCAGACGAGAAAGTGTGCAGAATAGTGTGATGGCTAGCACGGTTGCAGGGGCAATCGCGCGGTGAGTCGCGGCGGTCCTGCATCATCATGCCTCGCCTTGCGATGGCGCAAGCTAGCGTCCGGCGCGGCGCGATAGAATAAAAATCGCTAATCCTTACGGATATTAATGGTTTGCTTTTCGGCGAGCGGATTCTTATCCTTAAGAAAACTCAAGAGGTTATGACGATGAAAGATGTAGTAGATAAATGCAGCACCAAAGGCTGCGCCATTGATGTCGGGACAATTATTGATAACGAGGACTGCGTCTACCGGGCTGAGAAGTTATTCCCGAGCCGCGAGGAAGCGGAGTCAACCGTAGCCGCCGTTCGCGAGCGTGCCGCCGCGGCGGCGCCGGCCAGTGAACCACCGCAGGTTGACTACACGCTCGCCGCCGCCGGCGACGAGGTGAAACTCGATCTGTCCATCGCCTTCTCCTGCCAGGCGGAAAAGATCATTTTCGAATTGTCCCTGAGAAACCTGCTTTAATCAGCGCCCCGGGCGCCAGCGCCTGAGGGTAACGCCTTCGCCCGCTGGTCCGCGGGCGAAGCCGGGCGTTACTCGAAGCGCCAGGCGAGGTTCAGCCCGATACCGTAGTTGCGTCCCGGCGCGGGCTCGTAGTAGCGTCCGTTGGACTCGTTAACGATGACGGACCCGACGTATTCGCGGTCGAACAGGTTGTCGACCCGGCCGAACAGATCCATATCCATCCTGCCATAGCTCCACTTATAGCCGGTCGTCAGGCCGACCACCGTCCAGGAAGGGGCTTTGGCGGTGTTTTCGTCGTTCGCCATGATGTCGCTCATGTAGCGAATATCGCTCCCGGCGTACCAGCCCTGCTCCGGCTGATAGCCGAAGGAGGCGTAACCCATATTGCGCGCGATCCCCGGAATACGGTTGCCGTTGCAGCTGGCGTCGCCGCAGACGTTGGTGCGATAGGTCGCGTCAAGCCAGGTCCAGGCCGCCTTCAGGCGCCAGCTCTCGCCAAACTGCTGATCCAGTCCCAGCTCCATCCCCTGACGACGGGTCTTGCCGGCGTTTTTATAGCTGGTGCGTCCGCCGCTGCTGCTGTCGACCACGATCTCATTATCGGTATCGGTCTGGAACAGGGCGGCGGTGAGCAACCCATTGCCGATCCGCGTCTTGCTGCCGATCTCCACCGTGTCGTTGGTGGAGGGCTTCAGGCCGAAGTTGAGACCGCTCTGGTTATCGGCGCGGTATGACAGCTCGTTAATGGTCGGCGTCTCGAAGCCGCGGCCAGCGGAGAGGTAAACGTTCCAGGCGTCGCTCAGGGCATACTTCAGCGAGCCTGCGGGCAGCCATTTGTGATAGCTGGCATCGCCGCTGTCGTCGCCATTGCCTGGGGTGATGTAGTAATCATTCGAGTCGAACCATACCGAGCTGTAGCGCACCCCGGCATCGAGCGAAAGTTTGTCGGTGAGCTGCCACTGGGTTTGCAGGTAAGGGTCGACGTTCCACATCAGGTTACGTTCGTTACGGCGTAGCGCGCCCTGTTCGCCATACTGCGGCGCGCCGTTGACCATCACAAAGTTTTCATAGCCCTTGCGGCGCTCGCTCATGTTCTCGTAGTCAAGACCGGCGGTCAGGGTGACCGGCACCAGCAGCTCGCCGCGATGGGTCAGCCGGGTATCGATCCCCTGGTAGTGGCGGGTGAGGTCGATCACCCCGCCGGCATGGCTCGGCTTCAGCTGCGGCGCGCGCGGGATCGACTGGTACTGGGTGGTTTCGCGTTCCCCGGCGTACATCATGACGCTGAGATCGTCCTGGTCGCTCAGCTGACGCTCGTAGCGCAGGCCAGCCTGGGTCTGCCGGGTATCCTTGCGGGTATTATACTGGTCGCCGCGCGGCGACTGGCGCGGGTTATCGCGCCATTCATCGGCGGTTAAGCCGCCGGCGTCATTGGCTTTGATATCAACGCTGTTCAGCAGCAGCGTCAGCTTACTGACGTCGTTGATGCGCACCCCCAGCCGGGCGTTGGCCAGATTTTTGCGCGCGCCGCTGTGATCGCGATAGCCATGGGTGGTGAAGCGGTTAGTCGACACCGTGTAATCCACATCGCCTGCGTGGCTGCCGTCGCCAACGGCGCCGGTGGCTTTCATCCCATAGTGCCAGGTGCCGAAGCTGCCATAGTAACTGCTGGCTTCCACGGTGGGCGGCTGGGTGCCGGTCTGGCTGGTGACATTGATCACCCCGCCGGACGAGTTACCGTAGAGGGCAGAGAAGGGGCCGCGCAGCACCTCGAGGGTGTCGACGCTACCGATATCGATATTGGAGGTCTGCCCCTGGCCGTCGGGCATGGTCGCCGGGATGCCGTCCACATAGATGCGCAGCCCGCGCACGCCGTAGGTAGAGCGGGAGCCAAAGCCGCGAATCGACAGCTGCAGATCCTGGGCATAGTTTTGTCGGTTCTGCACCTGCAGGCCCGGCACGGCGCCCAGCGATTCAGAGAGGTTGACGCGCGGCGCGGCCTGGCGCATCTCATCGCCATTGACCACGCTGACGGCGGCGGGGGTATCCAGTTCAGAAACAGTGGTTGGCGCAGCGGTCACCACCATGGTTTGTTCATCGGCGGCCTGGGCGGCGGCGATGAGCGGCAGCAGCAGGGCCGGCAGGGCCGCGTGTCGCACGGATAGGATTTTCATCGATAGTACTCGGGAGACGAACCAAATGGAACATATGTATATATGTTACCCCGTTTGTAAAATATTTGAAAATTATTAACTGCCGTTGGTTAACGGATAGTGCTCCAGGCTGACGAATTTACCGGGCAACAACAATTAGCGCTCCACTTTGAGGTAATTAATGATTACTATTCGCATTCAAAATAAGGCAGAGCCATGACTTTGCCGTCGGAAGCGATGTCGGGTCAGCACATACAGGTTTATCAAAGGGAGTCGTCATGTCATTACGTCAGTTTGCCGCGCCGCGTCTGCGCCATTCACTGTTATTCACTTCTCTGCTGCTGGCAGGCAGCTTTAGCGCCCACGCCGCGGAAGAGATGCTGCGCAAGGCCGTCGGGAAAGGGGCCTACGAAATGGCCTACAGCCAGCAGGAGAACGCGCTGTGGGTCGCCACTTCGCAAAGTCGTTCGCTGGACAAAGGGGGGATTGTTTATCGTCTTGACCCCACCACCCTCGACGTGACGCAGATTATTCACAACGATCTGAAGCCGTTTGGCGCCGCTATCAACCATGCCACCGGTACGCTGTGGTTTGGTAATACCGTCGACAGCACCGTCACCGCCATTGACGCCAAAACCGGCGCTGTGAAGGGGCGACTGGTGCTGGACGAGCGTCAGCGCAGTGAAACCGTGCGCCCGCTGCAGCCGCGCGAGCTGGCGGTCAATGAGCAGACCAACACTATCTACATTACCGGTCTGGGCAAAGAGAGCGTGATTTGGGTGGTGGATGGCGCTACCCTGAAGCTGAAAACGACGATTACCGGCACCGGGGCGATGGCCACCGGCCTGGCGATCGATCCGCAGGCGAAACGCCTTTATACCACCAATGCCGACGGCGAACTGCTGACCATCGACAGCGAGAGCAACAGCATTGTGTCGCGCAAAAAATTGCTGGATGACGGCAAGGCGCATTTCTACCTTAACCTGAGCCTCGATACCGCCGGCCACCGCGCCTTTATTACCGACAGCAAACAGCCGGAAGTGCTGGTGGTCGATACCCGCGACGGCAAAGTGCTGGAGAAAATCACCGCGCCGGAATCGCTGGCGGTGCTGTTTAACCCCACCCGCAACGAAGCCTATGTGACGCACCGTAAGGCGGGGGAAGTGAGCGTTATCGACGGCAAGAGCTATAAGGTGGTGAAGACCTTTAAAACGCCCACCCATCCCAACAGCCTGGCGCTCTCTGATGACGGCAAAACGCTGTACGTCAGCGTGAAACAAGCATCCAGCCGTGAGAAAGAGGCCACGGCGCCGGACGATGTGATCCGCATCGCCCTGTAAGGTCCCGGGCGCGACGACCATCGTCACCGGTGGTTGCGCCCGGCATCTCACCCTCTGTTACAAACGCGTATTGGCCTGATAAACCTGAAGGTTATACACTTATCGCTTTCCCGCCTCGCGCGGGCAGTGGTAATCAGTGGAGATAAAATGAAAAAACCATTCATGGTGATTTGCGCCGGCGCGATGCTGGCGCTGCTGGCAGGCTGTTCGTCCAACTACGTTATGACCACCAAAAGCGGTCAGACGATCGTCACCCACGGCAAGCCGCAGCTGGATAAAGAAACGGGGATGACCAGCTATATCGATGAGTCTGGTAATAAGCGGGAAATTAACAGCAGCGACGTGTCGCAGCTGGTTGAGGATAACTAAGTCCTGACCTCCCGGTTTGCCCGCGATGGACAAACCGGGAGTCCTGCCATTTACTGCTTGAGCGTCGGCGCTGTGCTGTGAATCGCATGCACGCGTTTACGCACGCCAAACCAGCCCGCCACCAGCAGCACCGCCAGCAACGGGATGGAGCCAATGGTATAGGTGCCGTTCGGATAATCGAAGGCCATCAGCACCAGCACGCTAAACAGGAACAGCAGCGTCAGCCAGGAGGTGAACGGCGCCCCAGGCATTCTGAAGCTCACCTGAGCCGCTTTTCCTTCCTTAATCGCTTTGCGCAGACGCATCTGACACACCACGATGAAGCCCCAGGATGCAATGATCCCCAGCGAAGCGATGTTGAGGACGATCTCAAACACCTGCGACGGCACCAGATAGTTGAGGAACACCCCGACCACGTACACCGCCAGCGTCGCCAGGATCCCGGCGTAAGGGACGTGGTGACGGCTCATCTTCGACATGAACTTCGGCGCGGAGCCCCCCATCGACATGGAGCGCAGAATACGCCCGGTGCTGTAGAGGCCGGAGTTGAGGCTGGAGAGGGCGGCGGTTAACACCACGATGTTCATCACGCTGCCGATATACGGTACGCCCAGTTTTGAGAAGAAGGTAACGAACGGGCTCTGTCCCGCCTGGTAGGCGTTCCACGGCAGCAGCAGCACCAGCAGCACCACCGACCCGACGTAGAACAGGCCGATACGCCAGATCACGCTGTTGATGGCCTTCGGCACCATCGTCTCCGGATCCTTACACTCACCGGCCGCGGTGCCCACCAGCTCAATGGAGGCGAAGGCGAAGACCACGCCCTGCACCAGCACCAGCGCCGGCAGAAGGCCGTGCGGGAAGAAGCCGCCGTTATCGGTGATCAGGTGGAAGCCGGTGGCATTACCGTCCAGCGGCTTACCGGAGCCGAGGAAAATGGTGCCAACCACGAGAAACGCGACGATCGCCAGCACTTTGACCAGCGCGAACCAGAACTCCATCTCGGCGAACCACTTCACGCCGATCATGTTCATGGTGCCGACGATGGCCAGCGCGCCGAGGGCGAAGACCCACTGCGGCACATCGCCAAACGCGCCCCAGTAGTGCATATACAGCGCCACGGCGGTGATATCGACGATCCCGGTCATTGCCCAGTTAACGAAGTACATCCAGCCGGCCACGTAGGCGGCCTTTTCGCCGAGGAATTCCCTGGCATAGGAGACGAAGCTGCCGCTCGAGGGGCGGTGGAGAACCAGTTCGCCGAGGGCGCGAAGAATAAAGAAAGAGAAGATGCCGCAGACCAGATAGACCAGTGCGAGCGCTGGCCCTGCCATTTGTAAACGTGCCCCGGCGCCGAGGAACAAACCGGTACCGATGGCGCCGCCGATGGCGATCATCTGTACCTGACGGTTGCCCATCGCTTTGTGATAACCCGCTTCATGTGAGTTGAGCCAGTGGCGTTTTGCAGCATGGTGCTCCGCTGCAGTGTCGTGTTTCGTATTCATTGATGTATCAGTTTCCTGTCAATGTCCATGTTTGCAGCCGGCGTGGAGGACGGCTGGCACATTATGCTGGCTTTCTCATCATTCTGACGTAGGAGATAAGCTCAGACATGGCGCTGAATCCTACACGTAACCTAATAGTTACGCACCTAAAACATTTACCGATAGCATTTGACAGATTTATCAATGAGATCAGCGTCGCAGAGTTTCCCGCAACAGAATGAAAGCGCTGGTATGCTGGCGTCGACTGGGGTAAGTGCGAGGTTGTCAGGGGACGGCGGAGGCGCAGTTCGCTGCTTTTGCATCCGTTGGCCACGGGCGATGGTCACCTGCTCGCCGGGTCGCAGCCCGGCGTTTAACCGGTCATCCACGACCATTTTTTAGCCATTATCATCAGTGGTTTTGATGTTAATATCCGGTTATTCCAGCATAAATGGCTTCAGCGTTGGTCACGGCGCCGCGCAGGCGGAGGAAGCATGATGCCTGCAGGGGAGCAGAATGAACAGAGCGGTTAACCCTTATTGTTTAATTCATTCTGCCGGAGCAGGTATTGTAAGATGGAAAAACATACCCGTAGCGCCAGGCGACCTACACAATGACACCCTTGCACTTTCATAAATATCACGGACTGGGTAATGATTACCTGGTATGCCATCGCGCCGTTGCCGACCAGCTGAGCAACGAGCATATTCGAATTCTGTGCCATCGCCACTATGGCGTCGGTTCTGATGGTCTCCTGATCGACAGCGGCGATCGAACCCACCCCACGCTGCGTATTATCAATCCGGACGGCTCCGAGGCGGAGAAAAGCGGGAATGGGCTACGGATCTATGCGCGCTATCTGTTTGATATCGGTCGTGTCGGGCATGAGCCCTTTTTAGTGCACACGGAGGGCGGAGACGTCTATTGCACCGTGGAGCGTGATTTTCATCAGATTAGCGTCGACATGGGGCGGGCGAATTTCAATCCGGCGGCGTTACCCGCCCTGGTGAATTTGCCCGAGGCGGTGAATTATCCCTTGCCGCTGGCGGATGAAACCCTGTCCGTCGTACTGGTCTCTATGGGCAATCCCCACTGCGTTGTTCTCGTGGATAAGCTCGACCTGGAACAGGTTCATCGCTTAGGGCCGCAAATTGAACATCATCCTTTGTTCCCCAAACGCTGCAATGTGCAGTTCGTGGAGGTTGTCGATCGCCATACGCTGAAGATTGGTATCTGGGAGCGGGGCGCCGGGTTTACGATGGCCTCCGGGAGCAGCAGCTGCGCGGCGGCCAGCGCCATGCGCCGGTTAGGGAAGGTGGACGATCGGGTGGAGGTCAACATGCCAGGCGGCCAGCTGCGCATCACCTTCGGCGCGGATTTTCAGGTACTTATGCGTGGCCCGGTGCATAAGATCGCCAGCCTGACGCTGGATAACGACTGCTTTGTCGGCGGCGGCGCTATCTCCACTGGCGCGGCATGACAGGTGGGGCGATCAGCCGGAAATTTTTTGCCTTTCGCTTGCTGTCGTAAGCGGCTGTACATACTGCCTTTTCCCATCCGGGCAAAGGCGACAAACAACGGAAATGGCTACCAGGGAGAAACAGAGATGAATATCAACGTGGTCGGCACCAGCGGCTCAGGCAAATCCACCCTGGCTCGTCGCCTGGCGCACAGGCTGGGGCTGCCGTGCATCGAACTGGATCGCCTGTACTGGCGGCCGAACTGGCAGGGCGCGCCGGATGAGGCGTTTTTCGCCGCCATTGCCGCCGCGACGGCCACCCCGGGGTGGGTATTGGATGGCAACTACAATCGCAGCCGCGGGGTCAAATGGCGCGAGGTGGATCTGGTGATCTGGCTGGATTATGGCCTCTGGCGCACGCTGCGCCAGGCGGTGTGGCGGGCCGCGAGCCGGGCGTGGCGACGTCAGGAGCTGTGGCCGGGCACCGGCAACCGCGAGAGCTTCCGCCGTTCGTTCTGCAGCCGGGAATCCATCATCCTCTGGACGCTGAAAACCTGGCGGCAGAATCGCCGACGCTATCTGGCCGATATGCAGGATCCGCAATATCGTCATATTCGCTTCATCCGGCTGCGCAGTCCGCGGCAGGCCGAGGCGCTGCTCCACGAGCTGGAAGCGCAGCGGTCAGGCGGGCATATCTAATTTTCAGCAGTACACATGTGAATTAATTGTTTCTCAATAGTTAGCAGAGATTTTAATAATGCAGGCACGTACTTTCATATGAGCCTGCGAAATGTCTTATCGAATCAGTATCCTGGATAAAAGTCCGCTTGCCGCCGGGGAAACCGCCGCGCAGGCGCTGGCGCGTACATTAACGCTGGCGCAACACGCCGAAGCCTGGGGCTATCACCGCTTCTGGGTCGCCGAACACCATAATACCGATCAGCTGGCGAGCCCCTCGCCGGAGCTGGTTATCGCCTGGCTGCTGGGCCACACCCGGCGGATCCGCCTCGGGTCCGGCGGCGTCATGCTCCAGCACTATAGCCCCTATAAGGTCGCGGAAAACTTCAACCTGCTGGCCGCCCTCGCGCCGGGCCGCATCGATCTCGGGGTCGGCAAGGCGCCTGGCGGCCTGCCGCTCTCCACCCGCGCCCTGCAGCAGGGCCTGCATCAGGAGGAGAAAGGCACCTTTGGCGACCAGCTGGCGCAGCTGGATAACTGGCTGTCGCTGACTGAGCCCGGAGGGGAAGAGAGCCTGCGCGCCACGCCGATCCCGCCGCGCCGGGCAGACGGTTTTCTGCTCGGCGCCAGCCTGGAGAGTGCTGAACTGGCGGCCCGCCTTGACTGGAACTTTGTCTTTGCCGCCCATCTCAATGGCGACAGCGCGCTGCGCCGCACGGTGCTCAACCGCTGGCGCGAGCTGAGCCCGCGCGAGGCAATTGTCGCCGTGCAGGTGGTGGTCGCCGACGATCCCGCTACCGCCGCCGCGCTGGCGCAGCAGGTGGAGGCGTGGGGCGTTGAGCTGGAGAACGGCCAGCGGGTGACCGTCGGCAGTGAGGCGCAGGCCGTTGCCTTTGCCCGCCAGGCCGGTAGCCGTCCCACCCGTATCGCCCGCCGCGAATCTTCGCTGATATCGGGTACCCCCGAAGAGGTGAAAGCCCGGCTGGACGCGCTGCAGGCGGAAGATCAGCTGGATGAACTCATCATTGATACCCCCATTAGCGACGGGCCTGCGCGCCTGCGCTCTCTGCGCCTGCTGGCGCAGGCTCACTACGGCAAGGCGGTGCTGAATGTCCTTTGAACAACAACTGATTAGCTGGCGGCGCGAGCTGCACCAGAACCCGGAGCTCTCCCTGCAGGAGGTGGCCACCACTGCGCGGATCCGCGACTGGCTGCAAAGCGGTGGGTTGACCCTGCTGCCCTACGATCTGAAAACCGGGCTGGTGGCCGAAGTCGGCAGCGGCGACAAGGTGATAGCCCTGCGGGCGGACATCGACGCGTTGCCCATCGAGGAGGCGACCGGTCTGCCTTACCGCTCGCAGAATCAAGGGGTGATGCATGCCTGCGGGCACGATATTCACACCAGCGTAATGCTGGGAGCGGCGCTGCTGCTGAAGGATCGGGAAGCGGAACTCCCGGGGCGGGTGCGGATCCTGTTCCAGCCGGCGGAAGAAAATTTTGGCGGGGCGAAAACCCTGATCCGCGCCGGGGCGCTGGAGGAGGTGTCGGCGATCTTTGGCATGCACAATGAGCCCGGCCTGCCGGTGGGTGAATTTGCCACCCGCGGCGGCGCGTTCTACGCCAACGTCGACCGCTTCGTCTTCAAAGTGACCGGAAAGGGCGCGCATGCCGCCCGCCCCCACGAAGGCAAGGATGCGATCCTGCTGGCCAGCCAGCTGGTGACGGTGCTGCAGAGCGTGGCCAGCCGGGAAGTGAACACCCTCGACTCGGTGGTGCTCAGCGTGACGCGGATCCAGGGAGGCAATACCTGGAACGTGCTGCCGGAGAGCGTCGAGCTGGAGGGGACGCTGCGCACCCACAGCAGTGAAGTGCAGCAGCGGGTCAAGGCCCGGGTCAGCGAGATTGCGGCCGGTTTCGCCAGCGCCTTTGGCGCGCAGATTGACGTCTTCTGGTATGCCGGCCCGACGGCGCTGGTCAATGACGCCCGCTGGGCCGACTTCGCCAGCGAGGTAGCGGCCCAGGCCGGGTACCGCACCCACCACGCCGATCTGCATCTCGGTGGTGAAGATTTTGCGGTCTATCTTCAGCATATTCCCGGGGCGTTCGTCAGTATCGGCAGCGCCAGCGAATATGGTCTGCACCATCCGGCATTTAATCCGGACGAACGGCTTATTGCACCCGCAGCGCACTATTTCGCCCGTCTGGCGGAGCAGGCATTACAACACATTTAATGGATGACAGGGGAAGGGGTAGCTATGTCTGAAAATCGACAATTGCGTCTGGGGACGATATTACATGGCGCATCGGGAAATATGTCCGCCTGGCGTCATCCGGCGGCGCAAGCGGACGCCAGTATTAATTTTGATTTTGTTACAGAGACGGCGTTAAAAGCGGAAGCGGGAAAACTGGATTTTATTTTTGTCGCCGACGGTTTATATATTAATGAAAAATCGATTCCCCATTTTTTAAATCGCTTCGAACCTTTAACGGTGCTTTCCGCGCTGGCCGCGGTCACCCGGCGGCTGGGGCTGGTGGGGACCTTATCCACTTCGTACAGCGAGCCGTTTACCACCGCCCGCCAGTTCGCCAGCCTCGACCATTTAAGCCAGGGGCGGGCGGGCTGGAACGTGGTCACTTCGCCGCTGGAAGGGTCGGCGAAAAACTTCTCCCGGGCCCAGCATCCGGATCATGCGCTGCGCTATCGCATTGCCGATGAATATCTGCAGGTGGTGAAAGGCTTGTGGGATTCGTGGGAAGAGGATGCCTTTGTGCGCAATAAAGCGACCGGTCAGTTCTTTGACAAAAATAAGCTGCATACGCTCGATCATCACGGCGATTTCTTTAAAGTGGCCGGACCGCTGAATATTGCCCGCACGCCGCAGGGACGACCGATTATTTTCCAGGCTGGCGCGTCGGACGACGGCAAAAAATTAGCCGCACGCCACGCCGATGCCATTTTTACCCATCAGGAATCGCTGGCCGAGGCGCAGGCATTTTATCAGGACGTGAAAAGCCAGCTGGCGGCCTGGCAGCGCACTCCGGATCAGCTGCATATTTTCCAGGGCGTCAGCGTCATTGTCGGCGATGACGCCGAAGACGCGGAGCGCCAGTACCAGACCACCGCGGCGCTGGTCTCCATCGAGGATGCGCTGAACTATCTGGGGCGGTATTTCGAACACCATGATTTTTCGCAGTATCCGCTTGATGAACCGTTCCCGGATATTGGCGACCTCGGGCAAAACAGCTTCCGCAGTACCACCGACGAGATTAAACGTCACGCCCGCGAGCGCGGATTAACCCTGCGCCAGGTGGCCCTGGAGGCAGCGAGCCCGCGTCCGCGCTTTACCGGCACCGCCAGCGATGTCGCCGACGGCCTGCAACTGTGGTTCGAACAGCGCGCGGCGGACGGCTTCATTATTCAGGGCGGCACGCCGGAAACCTTTCCGCGCTTTGTGGATGAGGTGGTGCCTCTGTTACAGGCGCGCGGCCTGTTCCGTCGCGACTATCCGGGCGCCACCCTGCGGGAAAGTCTGGGACTGGCGCTACCCGCTAATCAATTCCAAAAATAAGAAAAGAGAATCACGCTATGCAGAAAACAACACTCTTGCTGGCCGTCGCGTTGGCATTTAGCGCCTCGTCGTGGGCACAGGACGTCAAGATCAATGGCACCGGGGTAAGCCTTGAGGCCAACAAAACGCCCATTCACACAGCGAAAAACCCGCAGGCCATTGCCCTGTTGCCGAAAGATCTGCATCTGGCGGTGCCGGGGAAATTTACCGTCGCGGTGGCGGCCCTGAACTCACCGCCGCTGACGGTCTTCGCCGATGACAACAAAACCCTGCTCGGCAGCGAGGCGGATATCGCCCGGCTGGTGGCGGAGAGTCTCGGGCTGGAGGTGAACGTGGTTCCCACCTCCTGGGAAGACTGGCCGCTGGGGGTCACCTCCGGCAAATATGATGCCGCGATCAGCAATATTACCGTCACCAAAGCGCGGAAAGAGAAGTTCGATTTCGCCACCTACCGCAAAGACTCGCTGGGCTTCTACGTCAAAAGCAGCAGTCCGCTGAGCAAGATTGACAAGGCGGAAGACATCGCCGGGCTGAAGATTATCGTCGGCTCCGGTACCAACCAGGAGGCGATCCTGCTGGCGTGGAACGCGGAGAACGTCAAAAAAGGGCTGAAGCCGTTTACCCCGGTCTACACCAAGGATGATGCCGCCCAGACTCTGGCGCTGCAGACCGGACGAGCCGATGCCTTTTTCGGCCCCAATGTGATTGGCGCGTGGAAGGCGGCGCTGACCGGCAAAACCAAACTGGTGGGCAGCGTTGACGGCGGCTGGCCGAAAGCGGCGCATATCGCGGTGACGCTGAAAAAAGACAGCGGGCTGGTGAATGCCGTCCAGGCGGCGCTGAACGGCGCTATCGCCAGCGGGGACTATGCCAACGTGCTTAACCGCTGGGGAGAGGGAGTGGAAAGCATTCCGCAATCGGAGATCAACCCGCCCGGACTGGGCGACTGACAGGAGGCGCGATGAGCGAAGCATTCCGCGATATTTCTCCGGACGCACCGGAGCTGCAGCCGATTATTAGCGGGCTGTTTGCCGAATACGCCGCCCGCTACGGTGACTATTTTTCCCGCGATGCGGAAGTGGAGTTGAGCGAGTGGTATTTGCCGCCGCAGGGGCTGTTTATCGTCCTTGAGCGTGAGGGCGAAATTATCGCCACCGGCGCTTATAAGCCGAAGGATCGCCACACCGCAGAGATCAAACGTATCTGGACGCACCGCCGTCTGCGCCAGCAGGGGCTGGCGGCGAAAGTGGTTCAGGAGCTGGAGCGGCGGGCGGTGCTGGCCGGGTACAGCCATATCTACCTGACCACCGGCTTTCGTCAGCCGGAGGCGGTCAAGCTCTATCTCAGCCAGGGGTATGAGGCGCAGTTCGACCTCGCGCGAGACCCCGAAGAGTACAGTCAGCCGCCCTACGATGGCCGACTGCGGTTCACTAAAGCGCTGGCGGTGAGCGCCTTCAGCCACAGCGCCTGAGGAGGCATGATGCATTCATCTGAAACGATCAAAGTGGTGCCGGCGCGCTATCCGCTGCGGGTAGTCGGGGCCCTGGTGGCCCTGCTGGTGCTGGCGGTAGTGATCCAGTCGGTGGCCTTTAACCCGCGCTGGGAGTGGGGCGTCTTCGCACGCTGGTTCTTCGACCCGGTGATCCTCGAAGGGCTGGGGCAAACCCTGCTTCTGACCCTGCTCGGCACGGTGCTGAGCGTGATCTTCGGCGGCCTGCTGGCGCTGGCCCGCTTGTCCTCATCATGGCTGCTCAGCAGCCTCGCCTGGGGCTATATCTGGCTGTTTCGCTCGCTGCCGCTGATTGTCGTGCTGATCATTCTCTACAACTTCTCCTATCTCTACGACACCCTGTCGCTGGGGATCCCGTTTACCGACGTCACCTGGGCCAGCTACCAGACGATAAACGTGCTGGGGCAATTCTCCACGGCGGTGGTGGGCCTGACCCTGGTGCAGAGCGCCTATACCGCGGAGATTATTTGCGGCGGGTTCCTCGGCGTTGACCACGGGCAGTATGAAGCCGCCGCCGCGCTGGGGCTACCCGCCTGGCGACGCACGCTGCGCATTATTCTGCCGCAGGCGCTGCGCACCATCCTGCCATCCGGCTTCAATGAGATCATCAGTCTGGCGAAAGGAACGGCGATGGTGTACGTCCTGGCGATGCCGGAGCTGTTCTACACCATCCAGATGATCTACAACCGTACCCAGGAGGTGATCCCGCTGTTGATGGTCGGCGCCGCCTGGTATCTGGTGATCACCAGCGTCCTCTCCGCCATTCAGTACCTAGTGGAACGTGGCCTGGCGCGCAGTGAGCGCCGCTCGGCGGTGAACAGCGCCCGCGGCAGCCGTCTGAATCAACCCGCACGTCAACCACAGCCCCAGGAGGCCGTCCATGCCCAGCTCTCGTAATGGCCATATCTCTATCACCGGGGTCAGCAAATACTATGGCCGCCACAAGGCGCTGGACGATGTGTCGCTGGAGATACCTCCGGGCACGGTGACGGTGATCCTCGGCCCTTCCGGTTCGGGCAAGTCCACGCTTCTGCGCACCATTAATCACCTTGAGCGCGTCGATGAGGGGTTTATTCAGATTGATGGCGACTATATTGGCTATCGCCGCAAAGGCGACAAGCTGTATGAGATGAAAGAGAAGGAGATCCTCCGTCAGCGGATCAACGTCGGCTACGTGTTCCAGAACTTTAACCTGTTTCCACACCTGACGGTGCTGGAGAACCTGATAGAGGCGCCGATCGCCCACAGGCAGGTCACGCGCAAAGAAGCCATTGCCCGTGCCTGGGAGCTGCTGGACGTCGTCGGCCTGCGCAATAAAGCCGACGCCTGGTCGCGACATCTCTCCGGCGGCCAGCAGCAGCGTATCGCCATAGCCCGGGCGCTGGCGCTGGACCCGCGGGTGATCCTGTTTGATGAGCCCACCTCGGCGCTGGATCCGGAGCTGGTGGGCGAGGTGCTGGATGTGATCAAGAAGCTGGCGCGCTCTGGCACCACGCTGGTGGTGGTCACCCACGAGGTTGGCTTTGCCCGCGAGGTGGCCGACCAGGTGGTGTTTATGGTCGACGGCAGGATCGTCGAGCAGGGCAGCAGCGACGAGGTGCTCAACCATCCGCAGCATCCGCGTACCCGGCAGTTTTTATCCAGGGTGCTGCCGTCATGAACAGAGCGATAGCGACCCTTGTATTCAGCGCCCTGGCGCTGGACGCTCACGCGGCGCTGGATCTGCGCGCCAATGAGCAGCCATTGCCGGTCACCCGCGACCCGCAGGCGATAGCGAAAATTCCGCCGGGCTACCGTTTCGTGGAGCCGGGGACGCTGACGGTGGCGATCTCAGCGCTCAATTCGCCACCGCTGGCGCTGCTGGCCAGCGACAACCGCACGCGGATCGGCAGCGACCCGGATATAGCCCGCCTGCTGGCCGGGAGCCTTGGCCTGAAGCTCAGGCTGGTGCCCACCGCGTGGGAGGACTGGCCGCTGGGCATCGCCGCCGGCCGCTATGACGTGGCGCTGATTAATATTGCGGTAACCGAGAAGCGCAAAGAGAAGTTCGATTTCGCCACCTATCGGGTGGACTCTCTGGCCTTCTCGGTGAAATCCACCAGCGACATCGCCGCGGTACATGGACCTGCGGACCTTGCCGGGCGCAAAGTGATCGTTGGGTCCGGCACCAATCAGGAGCGGATCCTGCTGGGCTGGAATGAGGACAACCGGGCTGCCGGGCGGCCGCCGGCCCAGCCGGTCTACCTGACCGATGATGCCTCCGGCAACCTATATATCCAGTCCGGGCGGGCGGATATTTTTTTCGGCCCGCAGTCGGTGGCCGCCTATAAAGCGGCCCTTAACGGCCAGACCCGGGTGGTAGGCCTGGGGCCGAAAAAAGCGTGGGTGGCGACGACCACTAAAAAAGGTAACGGTCTGGTCTTTGCCCTGCAGGCCGCCCTCGACGGGGCGATCGCCCGCGGTGAATATCAACAGGTGCTGGCGCGCTGGGGAGAGCAGGGCGAAGCGGTGGCGCAGTCGGTGGTCAACCCGCCGGGGATCACCTACTAACCGCCAGGGCCAGGGTATGCCGGGTGGGTGAGCGGCAATTTTCTGCCTACACTTAGGCTTTACCCTGGAGGCAGACCATGATTACCGTATATGGCGTGCCGGGATGGGGCTCGACGATTAGCGAGCTGATGCTCTCCCTGGCCGATATTCCCTACGAGGTGGTTGACGTCGAGGGCTTTGACCAGCCCGGCCCGGCGCGCGAGCGCCTGCGGCAGATTAACCCGCTGTGCCAGGTGCCCACCCTGACGCTGGCCGACGGCAGCATCATGACCGAAACCGCCGCCATCGCGCTGATGATCCTCGACCAGCGCCCCGATCTGGCCCCCGCGCCGGGGACGCCGGAGCGTCAGCAGTTTCAGCGTCTGCTGATCTGGCTGGTGGCGAATGTCTATCCCACCTTTACCTATGCCGACTACCCGGAACGCTGGGCGCCCGCCGCGGCGGAGCAGCTGGTGGAAAATTGTCGCCAGTACCGGAACAACCTCTATCTCTGGTTCGAACAGCAGCTGGTCGCCGGGCCCTGGGCGCTGGGCGCGTCGGTTACCCTCCTGGACTGCTATATCGCGGCGATGTATAGCTGGGGGCCCAGGCAGGCGTGGTTTAACGCCCATACGCCCAAATTTGCCGCCGTCGCCCTGGCGGTCTATCAGCGACCGGAGCTGGCCGCGGCGCTACGACGTAACAAGCTGATTTAACGCACGCGATGCCAACCGCAACCGCCATTCTGTGGTAGCGTTATGGCCTTCATCACAAGGAGTCTTTGCTATGCCGCATGTTGATATTAAATGCTTTCCCCGTGAACTGACTGACGAACAGAAAACCGCGCTGGCCGCCGACATTACCGAGGTGCTGATCCGCCATCTGAACAGTAAAGAGGGCGCGGTCAGCGTCGCGCTCACTCAGGTTGAGCCGGACGCATGGCAGGCGGTGTGGGACAGCGAGATCGCCCCGCAGATGGCGCAGTTGATTAAGAAGCCGGGTTATAGCATGTAATCCGGCGCCCCGGAGGCGATGCTGCGCATCTGTCCAACGGACAAGGTGCTTTGCGCCGCCTCCCGCAGGGCCTTTTCAGGCGAAGTGCGGATTGATGAATTTTGTCATGGGTGAATTTTTTAAAATGTACCGGGTACATAAATGCCTTGATTAATGTACCCGGTACATGTATGTTATTTGGTAAGTCGTAAGGACATCAGGGAATGAGATGTTGACTTTTATTGAACTACAAGGCTTCAGTAAACGACGCCAGGCGCTGTTACCGGATGATGAATTTCGGGCCTTTCAGGAAATCCTGATCAATGATCCTGAGGCAGGTGACACCATTTCGGGAACCGGAGGTTTTCGTAAAATCCGCTGGAGTCGTCCCGGAACGGGAAAGCGCGGCGGCGTGCGGGTGATTTACTATAATGTAACGATAAAGGGGAGAATCTACCTGGCGCTCATCTATCCTAAAAATGAACAGGATGAGTTAAGCCAGGAGCAGAAAAAGATGTTAAGGCAGGTTGCTGAGTTATTAAACTAGCCAATAAACATAAAGTGAGGCTGAGCTATTAATGAACGAAACATCGATAGCGCCAGAGAGCCAACTGAGGTGTGTATGAAAGACGAATTGTTTGCCGATCTGCTGGCTAGTGCAGAAGAAATGGTCAGAATTGAGAAGGGTGAACAAACGCCGAAGGTGCACCACGTTCATACCTTCAGCGAAGTTGATGTGAAAGCGATACGTGAAGCCACAGGTTTAAAACAGCAGGACTTCGCCGCCGCCGTTGGCGTTAGCTATGAGCTGGTTAAAAGCTGGGAAACGAAACGACGTCATCCTACCGGCGCATCCAGAAAGCTGCTTTTATTGCTTCAGGGCAATCCATTGATTATCAACTTGTTGAAGGTTATTTGAAAGGTTATTCTTCGCAAGGAAAATGGCAGAGTTTGCCCTCTTTCGTAACCGTAGCCTTTAAAAAGGAGAGTATTACGTATGGAAACCAACGATTCTATTTTGAAAGAAATCGAGAAATACAGCGCTCATATTGATAGGTTTAGAGCGCGAGCAAACACTCATGGTATCTGGTTGTTTATTGCTACCCTTGGATGCTGGGGAGTAACTGAGCCCAGTATTCGGCTATTAGCATTCGTTATGCTTTTCTTTATTTTTGTGTTTCTTCTACACGGTAGCTTTCCAGGTGAAAAGCGAACGTTTAAAAAGATTCACGATGATATAAAAAATAAAATATTTGATAATTTAACACCAGAACAACAGCAACAAAGGTTTCACGATCTTCTCATCGTTGAGAAAAAACGAAAGTCACTCATTGGAATTATAAAAACAACCTTTATCTTTATAGCCTGTTATGGTTTTTATTTTATGAGTTTATTTTACTTCATACAGAACTGGCATTGTGTCAAAGTAACAACGTGTATTTAAATCAACCCGTCCAGGCGTTTGCCCCGGACGGGCTACTTTATTAAAACCAAATCTCTGTCTGCACGCCAAAGTTCCAGTTTCCTCCGGCGGTAAAGCCTTTACTGCCGAAATCATCGTTGATCGCATAGCGATCCAGGTCTTTATCCCAGTTCATCCACGTGACAAAGAAACGGATCTCCGGCCTCGCTTTGATATCAAACACATCGCCCACTTTGAACGTCGGGGCGAAGGTCAGCTTGTAAAAATCGCCGCTCACCGCCTGGTATTGATACACGTTGTCATTATAGCGATAGGTTCGGCCGTTGGGATTCAGGTCCATATATTGCCAGGACGCTTCGTATAGCAGGGCGAAGTTGCGGGTGATCCCTTGGGAAACCCGCAGGTTAAAGGTTGCCCAATCGTAGCGGTCGCCATCGCGGTAGCGATCTTCGCTATGCTGGGCGATAACCGATGGTGCAAGCTGCCAGTTTTTCCCCAACGGCAAAATGCCGTAGGACGCAAAACGCAGGGACTTAGCGTTCTCGGTAAGATCGCCATCGCTACCGGGCTGGCGCGCCTCGGCGCCCAGCCCGCCGCCATACTGCAGGGCGCTCTCAGATACGCCCGGCGCGAGGCCATAGAATTGCTGTTTGTCGTGATATGCCAGCATCGCGTAGTAGCCGTTTTTCGCCGTATTATCGCTGCGCAGAGCGTAACTGCCGGTGGTCGAGGTATTATCTTTCAGATCATCATTGCCCTGGGCGGTCATCGCCGTGGTCATCAGCTGCCAGTTGTTCCAGAAGTGGTTGGCGGTGAACATCAGGTTCTGTATATCGTTATCCTGGTAGTTATCGCTACCCAGATCGCCGAAGTTACGCGCATAGACCGAGTAATCGCCGCGCAGCGTATCCCCCCACTTCACGTCATTGATCCCGCCGCCGGTACCGCCGAGGAACATAATATCGCTATCGGTAAAGTGGATATCGAAATTATCGCGGTCGAAACGCTTGCCCGCCCAGATGGACGCGCTCCTGAACGGCCCGGAAAAATCGGCGAAATTGCCCATCTCGACGTACAGCTGACGCACGTTCAGGTGGTGGCTGTCGTTATCCTGTACCCATGGATCCGGGTTGGTTGCCCCGTCGGCAAGCATGGTTTTAAAGTGCGCCCATGACCCGTCGCTGAAGGTCATTTTTTTGCCGAAGCTGAGCTCCACGTAGTTATCTTTCTCGTTGCCGAGACGGCCAACGTGGGCATCGCCGTTGAGCGAACTGGCCGGGGAGATTCCCGGCCCGCCGCGCGCGCCTTTACCATGACTGTCAACCAGCATCCCGGAGCGCGCGTAGGCGTTGAACTCGAAGCCATCGCTGAGGCTGCTTTTCGCCAGCTGTTTGTCGGCAGCCTGCTGCTTTTGCTCGGTCGCTGCGGTGCGCTGACTGAGGGTCTGCACCTGCTTTTCCGCTGCCGCCGCGCGTTGTTCCGCGGCGCTGGTGCGCAGCTCCGCCTGCTGCGCCCGACGTTTGGCCTCTCCGGCCTCCTGCTCCGCATGATTAAGCCGGGCCTCCAGCTGCGCCAGCCGTTGTTCGACGGTGAGCGGGGCCGCACTCGCGTCGTAAGCCGAAAAAAGGGCGCAGCAAACCGCTGCGCTAATCAAAGAGATACGCATATCAATCCTTATTTTTTTCAGAGGTATTAGGGGGTGCTGCGCCTTACAGGGCGTGGTTTTCTCCAGCAACGGGCGATGGGTTCGACGACGCACGGCGTCCAGCGTCAAGGTCGGCGCGGATCTGCTCGTACTGGTCGTCGAGTCGGTAGAAGCGACCCATCCACAGCATTGAGGCGACAATCAGCAGCGCCGGGATATAGAGGTAGCAGGCTTTTATCGCCAGCATCGCGCCGTCGCTTTGCGTCTGATTAGCGATATAACCGCCGGATGAGAGCAGGACCCCGGTAATGGCTCCCGCGCCCGCCATCGCCACCTTGCCAAGAAAGCCGTTGATGGAGGTTAAAATGCCGGCGGTATTGATGCCGGTTTTCCATACTCCGTAATCCACCGGATCGGCTTGCATAGAGAAGTAAATTGCCGTGCGCTGTCCGGCGCCAAGCGAGAGTACGACCGCTCCGGCAACCAGACCCCAGCTGTTAACGCCTGCCGCCATCATCATGACCATGCCGACCAGGTTGATCGCGCTGGCGACCAGATAGACGTGGCGCTTTTTCATCCGGCTGGCGAGCAGCGGAACGGTGAGGGTACCCAGCAGAGGAACGAAGGTGGAGATCCCGGCGACGATCGCCGTGAGATCGTTATTACCGACGTAATAATGGAAGAAGTAGACCAGCGCCCCGGTCTGGAAGAAAAACGCGCCCCACATCAGGAAAATATTGATGGCGAAGACGAACCATGGTTGGTTGGCGCGCAGGCTGACCCAGGCGCGTTTTAAGGTCATGCGCTCCTGAGTAATGCTGATATTTTCCTTAACGTTCCGGAAGCTCACCAGCAGAAAAAAGGTGGCAATAACGCCGAAAACCACCGCAGTATAGAAGAAGCCGTGCTCCTGATTGCCTTTCCCCAGCGCGCCAACCAGCGGCAGCGTGGCGACCGCGACAATAGTCGCGCCGAGCGAGCCGAGCAGAATACGTACCGCCGACAGCGTCGTGCGCTCCCGCGAGTCGTTCGTCAGAAACGGCAGCATGGCGCAGAATGGAATATTAACGAGGGTATAGAGAAACGACAGGCACAGATAGGTGACAAAAGCGTAGATCAGCTTACCGGTGGTGCCGAAATCAGGCACGTAGAAGGCCAGAATACACAGCAGTCCGAAGGGGATCGCGCCAATCAGCAGATACGGACGGCAGCGCCCCCAGCGGGTGGCGGTATTGTCGATAACCAGCCCCATTAGCACGTCGGCAACGCCGTCCACCAGGCGCGTCACGAGGAACATCAGGCCTACGTAATAAGCGGGCAGGCCCATCACGTCGGTGTAAAAGAACATCAGATAAAGAGAGATCATCTGCCACACAAGGTTGCAGGAGAGGTCGGCGATGCCATAGCCAAGGCGCTGCCGCCAAAGGGTAAAGGTTGTTTCTGCCATAAAAGTAAACTCGCTTATCGTTGTTGTTAAAGTCCGTACTGGCGAATAAACCAGGCCGGGGTGCAGCTCCACGCATGGCAATAACTGTTTATCAGCTTGCTGCCATAAGGGGAAAAATCAGGATGCGCCGGGTCGAAGATTTCCCAGAAGGTATCGGCGCCGTAGTCGACCATTGCTCCCCAGTAGGCTTTGATCTGCGCAATAGCGTCGTCGCGCAGCCCGCACTGCAGAAGAGCGGCAATATAGTGGTGACGCAGGTATGGCGTGTTCATGGCGATCGCGGGGGGATTTTGCTCCAGATTATGCATGATCTCCCGGCGCTGCTGAGGAGTACCGACTTCCGCCAGTACCAGCCAGATTTGCGATGCCCATGAGACCTGCCGCTGCTCGCCGCTGATGTAGAAGCCTTGCTGCTCGTCCCATAAGACATCGAGGGCCGCAGCTTTAAGCTGCTGTAAACGCTGGCGATAGCTGACGGCCAGCTCAGGTTCGAAACGCTCCGCCAGCCAGACGGCGCGCTGCAGGCAGTAAATCAGCACGCCCTGCGCAGCAGCCTGTTTATTCAGCGATGCCTGCCAGTCGATAAACACCCACCAGTCGTCGCTATCGCGCACAACCCCGGAGGCGTCGCAGCGTTTCAGCGCCAGTTCAATCTGACGACGGGCCGTGGGCCACAGCTCGCGGGCCGTAGCAATATCCTCCGCGCTTTGCAGATAGTTGTAGAGAACGTCAATAAAAAACAGAGAATAATCAAAAAGAAAAGTATCGTCAGCAATGACATCCGGCTGCACGAACACGTTGGCCGATACCATACCGTCCTCACGAGTATGCCCGGCGAAAAGGTACAGGCAGCGGCGTACTAAATCGTGACGGGCGAAGGTCACATCGTTCACCAGCGCCTGCAAACGTAAATCGCCGAGCCACAGGCGGCGGTCGCGTTTGGGGCCATCCTCAAACACCTCCTGCATGCAGTTTTGCAGGGTCAGAACGGCAACGCTGTCGATGGCCTTGAGCTGCGGGTCGGCGGTTGTCGCTGCCGGGCATGCGCCGCTGGCGGAGGTAACGGCATTCACCTGAATCTGGTTGAACTGCAGACGAAACTTGCGCGACACGGCTTTGACCTCCACCTTCAGATAGCGGAAGCAGTAGCGGCGCGGCAGATCAACTTCGGCCGGCAGGACATCAAGCCACAGATCCTGCTGCTGCAGCCAGCTGCTGCTTAGCCAGCCCTGGTAATCGCTGAACGGCTCACACACTTCGCTCAGCGTTTCGCCGAAGGTGAACTGCAGATGGGCCGGAGCGTCCGGTGGGCTCCCGACGCTCTGACAGAGAAAATGCAGGTAGCCAACAAAGTGGCTGCCAAAATCAATAATGACGCTATCGCCGCTGCTCAGCTCGCGCTGGTAAAACGCGGCCGGGGAACTTACCGGTTCGGCGCGCCAGCCAAACAGCGCCGTGGCGTCGGCGTGGGCTTCCACCACGGCGATCGGCGGGTACGCCTGGCGGCGTAGCGCGGGCCGGAGCGTCTCGGCGGTGCGTAGAAAATCCGGGTGGCGGCTCATCGAGACCTGAGAATTATGCTGAATTGCCTGTGACATACTGCGTCCTCTGTATTTATTTGTCCGCAGCATAAGATGCCGGCCACGGGGGCAACCACTCTGGCAATGCCAATGCATTTGCCAGATTGGCACTGATAATGAGATGGGCGAGTTGCCGATCACAATTCCAAACATCTTGCTCGTGGCGGTCGGGAAAATGCATTATCTTGCCTCTGCGCCGTAAGCCGTTTTGGACTTTACAGATGATGATGTTGACCGTTGAGTATTATTTCACCCATCCGCAGGATAAGCTGGGCATGTATGCCAGCGATCCGGAAGATAATAGCCATGAACATAGTCATGAATTTGCTGAGCTGGTGATCGTTGAGGAAGGGCACGGTTTACACGTTATTAATGGCAGGCCACTATATATTCAACAGGGCGACGTTTTTTACGTTCAGCCTGGCGACGTTCATTATTATGATGAGCTGGGGACGCTTAAGTTAATTAATGTGCTGATTAATCCGTTGGTAGGCTTTCATTATTTACAGCCTCTCGATACCTTATTACAGACTTTTTCTGCGCAGAATGCGTCCTGCTACGGTTGGCTGGCGCCGGACACCCGCCATATCTGCAAGGAACTGGTGGATAAGATATTTTCTGCCGAGCTGCGGCAGGAGCAAAATATTGCTCTGCGCGAAGCCGCGTTTTTCCAGCTGGTGACGACGATTCTGCATGCCGAAACCGAAGCCGAATATAGCACCACTAAATATAAGCTGCATAAATTGCTGACCTGGCTACAGGAGCACTGTTTTGAAGAGCATAACTGGCAGCAGCTGGCGGAGAAATTCCATCTGACCACGCGTACCGCTTTTCGCCATATTAAAGAGGCGACGGGATTGACGCCGGATAATTATTTAAAGCGTCTGCGATTAGTTTCGGCGCGCGTAAAATTACGCGAGACCGATATGACGATTACCGAAGTGGCCTATCTATGCGGCTTTGCCAACAGTAATCACTTTACCACTTTATATAAAAAGGTTTTTGGCCTGACGCCCAGCGAAGACCGGCGGCGTTTGCAGCGCTAGTTCTCTCCCCGGAGGCGATGCTGCGCATCTGTCCGGGCTACGCGTCCTCAGCGGTCTGCGATCCGGTAGCCCGGGCAAGGCGCTGCGCGCCGCCCCCGGGAGAAAGTGCGCAGTAGTTGAATATTTATTCTTCCGGAGTATTGGCCCGCACGTGGCGGCCGCTGGCGACAAAATTGCCGGTCCCCAGATGATGCAGGGTATTGATCTTATCGTCATCGAACTGCCAGCGTCCGGTGACAAACGCGCGCTCATCGGCGGCGGCGGAAACCACTTCGCCAAACAGCGTATCGTACTGCTCCTGGGCCGCCGTCGCCGGCAGCAGACGGCACTCCATCCATGCCAGACACTTCTCCTCGATCAGCGGCAGTCCCAGTTCCGGACCGCTCACCACCGGAATTCCGTAAGCATTGAATTTGTCTTCATCGCGGCCGCTGACGCTGCCGACCGCGTAGGTCCAGCTGGCGGCGGCCACGCCGGGAACCACGATGCCGAAGGTGCCGTTGCGCTCGATGATTTCCCGTGTCCAGGTGCTTTTATCCACCACGATAGCCACCCGCGGCGGGGCGAATTCCACCGGCATCGACCAGGCGGCGGCCATGACGTTGCGCCGGTCGGACGCCGCGTCGTAGCTGGTGATCAAAATGGTCGGGCCGTGGTTGAGCAGGCGGCTGGCATACTGCAGTTCCACGTGGCGAAAGCGGCTCATAGGCGTTCCTTGAGTATTGGGTCGGTTGGCAGGTAACACGTTAAGCCGCAATGAAAATGTAATCAATACGTCATCTCGTCTGACTATAGTCGCCAGCACAAAGTCCCAAAGAGGATCACAATATGTTGGCTCCCCTGATGTTATCCCAGGTGAGCGCGCCCCGTCGGATGTCGACCGCCGGGCAAGGGTTGCTTTCCCGCAAGGGAGGGCGACAATGCGCGCGCTGACCCCTATCACTCTGCAGGCGGTCTCATTCGCCTTCGCAGAGACCCCCATTCTAGATGGCTTCTCGCTGCATATCGAACCCGGCAGCATTGTGGCGCTGCTGGGCCCGTCCGGCTGCGGCAAAAGCACCTTGCTGCGCCTGCTGGCCGGGCTGAGCGTGCCGGCCAGCGGTGAAATCCGCTTTGGCGATCGGCTGGTCGCCCGCGCAGGATGGGGATTGCCCCCGGAACAGCGCGATATCGGCATGGTTTTCCAGGATTACGCCCTCTGGCCGCATATGAGCGTGGCGCAGAACGTCGCCTTTCCGCTGCGCATGCGCGGCGTTGCCCGCGCCGAACGCGAGCGCCGGGTGAGCGAGGCGCTGGCGCGGGTGGGCCTCGACGGCTTTGCGGAACGTAAACCTTCAGGCCTTTCCGGCGGCCAGCAGCAGCGGGTGGCGCTGGCGCGGGCGATCGTCGCCGCGCCGCGGGTGCTGCTGTTTGATGAGCCGCTCTCCAACCTGGACAGCGAACTGCGCGAATCGCTGTGTGGCGAAATGAGCCGCCTGCTGCGACAGCTCGGCACCACCGCCGTGTATGTCACCCACGACCGCCGTGAAGCCGACCTGTTAGCCGACCGGATCGTCCATCTATCCGCGGGCCGCGTGGCCGCTGTCCGCGCCGTTACGCCAACCTCAGGGGAAGTTGCATGAACACCGTTATGACCGTTAAGAAAGGAGTGGTACTCGCGATGGCTCTCTCCGCCATGATGCTCTCCAGCGCCCATGCGCTGACCGTTTACACCGCCGGCCCCGGCTCGCTGGCGAAAAGCCTGGCCAGTGGTTTTGAACAACAGACCGGGGTGAAGGTGACCGTTTTTCAGGCCACCACCGGCAAAGTGATGGCCCGTCTGGAGGCCGAGCAGGCCAACCCGCAGGCGGATGTGCTGATCTCCGCTTCATGGGATACCGCGGAGGATCTGCACAACCGGGGCTGGTTGCTGCCTTTTCACAGCGCTAACGCCGACAAGGTACCGGCTAATCTGAAATCGGCGGACTATATCGCCCAGGGAGTCTCGGCGCTTGGCATCGTCTGGAACAGCAAAAGCGGCACTCCGGAGCCGAAAGAGTGGCGCGACCTCACCCAGCCGGCGTTTAAAGACAAGGTGACCACGCCCGACCCGTCGCTCTCCGGCGCGTCGCTGGATCTGTTGATTGGCCTGCAAAACAGCATGGGCGACCAGGCCTGGCAGCTGTTTGACGATCTGAAAAAGAACGGCATGGTGGTCAGCGGCCCCAACGCCCAGGCGGTGACGCCGGTGATGCAGGGAGCGAAAGCGGCGGTGTTCGGCGCGGTGGATTATGTCTCCTACGGCAATATCCAGCAGGGCGAGTCGCTGAAGGTGATTTTCCCGGCCAGCGGGACGGTGATCGCCCCGCGCCCGATGATGATCCTCAAAACCAGCCAGCATGCCGACGAGGCCAAAGCCTTTATCGATTACGTGCTGTCGCCGGAAGGTCAGGCGCGGGTCGCCGACGCCTGGCTGATGCCCGCTCGCCGCGATGTGGCCGCCAAACGCCCGCTGCTGGACGCGCTGAAGGTCTTGCCCACCAGCGGCGAGGGGAGTAGCGAGCGTAGCGCCGTCCTCAGCCGCTTCAGTCAGCTGTATGCCCACTAATTGACACGATTCTCCGGCGCTGGCCGCCGGAGAACGCTTCGTTTCAGGAACCGCTGTGAAACAAAAATTCCTTTCCGGCGTGACGCTTGCCGCCCTGACGCTGCTGGTCGCGTTACCGCTGTTGTTTATTCTGCTGCAGGCGATTTTTCCCCATTTTAGCGCCGGTTCGCTCCATGACGCCTTTGGCGGCGTCGCGCCGCTGCTGGCCGACCCCCAGCTGCCGTCGATGCTCGGCGGTACGCTGTGGATTGCCGGCGGCGTGGCGCTGGCCAGCGTGATGATCGGCCTGCCGCTCGGTATTCTGCGCGGTATGTTTTCGTTGCCGCTGCCCCGGCTGTGGGACCTGCTGTTTTTGATCCCCTTTCTGACGCCGCCCTATATCTCGGCGCTCTCGTGGATGCTGGCTCTGCAAAGCCAGGGCTATCTGCAGCAGCTGACCGGCTGGCAGCTAAACGATCTGCTGTTCAGCCGCAGCGGGATCGTGCTGGTGATGACCTTTAACATTTTTCCGGTGGTTTACTTTGCCGTCTCCCGCAGCCTGCTGGCGAGCGGGCAACGGCTGGCGATGGTTGCCCGTGTCCATGGCGCCAGCGCCTGGCGCGCCTTCTGGCACGTGACGCTGCCGATGCTCTCCCCGGCGCTGGCGGCGGGGATGCTGCTGGCGTTTACTCTCGCCATTGAGGAGTTTGGCGTCCCGGCGGCGCTGGGCAGTCGGGCGGGAGTAGTGATGCTGACGGTGGGCATTGAGAAAAAGCTGGCCGACTGGCCGGTGGATCTCACCGGCGCTGCGCTGCTGTCGCTGCTGCTGATGGCGGTGGCGTTGTTCGCCTGGTGGCTGCAAACGCGGCTGGTGGGGGAGAAGGAGGTCACCAGCGTCACCGGTAAACCGGGAGAAAACCGCGGAGCGTCGCTGGGCTGGATGACGCTGCCCGCGCTGCTGGTGATGGCGGCCGTCGGCGGCCTGGCGGTCGGGGTCCCCGCCGTCTCGATGATGCTCACCAGCCTGATGGGCACCCTCTCGGGCGGGGTGAGCCTGGAGAATGTCACGCTGCGTCACTTCGCGGCGCTGTTCGACCAGCAGGGCGACGCCCTGTCGGCCCTCGGCGTCAGCCTGTCGCTGGCGTTAGGTTCGGCGCTGATCGTCGGCGCGCTGGGGCTGCTGGCCGCCTGGCTGGTAATGGTGCAGAAGATCAAAGGGCGCGGGGTGGTGGATGCGCTGTCGCTGATGCCGGCGGCGCTGCCCGGCGTGGTGGTGGGGGTGGGATTGATCCTGCTGTGGAATCAGCCCTTCTGGCCGCGTTCGCCCTACAACACGCTGTGGATGCTGCTGCTCTCCTATTGCTGCCTGCTGCTGCCCTGGCCGGTGCGCTATGTCGGCAGCGCGCTGCGCCAGCTGGGCCCGAACCTTGAGCCCGCCGCCCGGGTGCACGGCGCGTCGCCGCTGCGGGCGCTGCGGTTGATTGTCCTGCCGCTGGTCTTTCCGGCGCTGCTGGCGGCGATGCTGATGGTGTTCGCGGTGGCGTCCCGGGAGCTGGTGACCTCGCTGCTGCTGTCGCCCGCCGGCACGCAGACCGTGGCGGTGTTTATCTGGCGCCAGTTTGAACAGGGATCCGTTGGTCAGGGCATGGCGATGGCCAGCCTGACGCTGTTGACCGGTCTGGTCCTGATGCTGACGGCGCTGGCGCTGATGCAGCGCAGCACGCGCGGTTAACGGCAAGCGCACAAAAAAGAGGGTCGGCGCTGAAAAATAGGCTATAAATGTCGGACACCTACAGCTGGAGACCCTGATGAGTCCCTTTTTACGCGCCTATTTTTCCCGTCTGAGTTGGACGGGCGAGCCTGATGTTTCTATTGATACCTTGCGCCAACTGCATCTGCAGCATAACAGCGCCATCCCCTTTGAAAACCTCGACGTCCTGCTGCCGCGCGAGATCCATCTTGACGACCTGGCGCTGGAAGAGAAGCTGATCGCCGGCCGCCGCGGGGGGTATTGTTTTGAACAAAATGGCCTGCTGGAGCGCGCGCTGCGCGAAATAGGCTTTAACGTTCGCAGCCTGCTTGGCCGGGTGGTGCTGGCCAATCCGCCGCAGATGCCGCCGCGCACTCACCGTTTATTGCTGGTGGAAGTGGCGGGCGAGCGCTGGGTAGCCGACGTTGGCTTCGGCGGCCAGACGCTGACCGCGCCGATCAAGCTGCTGGCCGATATCCCGCAGCAGACGCCGCACGGCAGCTATCGTCTGGTGCATGAAGGGGATGAGTGGACGCTGCAGTTCAACCATCACGAACACTGGCAGTCGATGTACCATTTCGATTTAGGCCGCCAGTATGCGTCTGATTATGTGATGGGTAACTTCTGGTCGGCGCACTGGCCGCAGTCCCACTTCCGTCACCACCTGCTGATGTGCCGTCATCTGCCTGACGGCGGCAAAATGACCCTCACCAATTTCCACTTTACCCACTGGGAGAATAACCACGTGGTGGAGAAGGTCGATTTTGCCGATGTCTCCGCGCTGTACGAAGGGCTGCAGACCCGCTTCGGCCTCGGCGTGGACGATCCTAAACATGGCTTCAGCGAAGCGGCGCTGGCGGCGGTGATGGCGGCGTTCGATACCCATCCGGAAGCCGGGAAGTAAATCTCCTCATGCCCGGCGGTGCTGCGCTTGCGCGGGCCTACGGGGGATGAGCCTGTGAGAGGGCCCTGCAGGCCGGGCAAGGCGACAGCCGCCACCCGGCGAAATTACAGGTACCGTGCCTGATATCTTGCCCGGCGGCGCTGCGCTTGCGCGGGCCTACGGGGGATGAGCCTGTGAGAGGGCCCTGTAGGCCGGGTAAGGCGACAGCCGCCACCCGGCGAAATTACAGGTACCGTGCCTGATATCTTGCCCGGCGGCGCTGCGCCTGCGCGGGCCTACGGGGTCTGAGCTCTGTGAGAGGGCCCTGCAGGTCGGGCAAGGCGAAAGCCGCCACCCGGCGAAATTACAGGTACCGTGCCTGATATCTTGCCCGGCGGCGCTGCGCCTGCGCGGGCCTACGGG